>JBBRDQ010000004.1:0-62467 GCA_038203695.1 Chitinophagales bacterium | reverse complement strand
CATCGGTCTCGTTGGTTGTAATGGGTTTTTGCTCTCCTTCACCGTGTGAGCGGAGGCGATTTTTAGTAATTTTATGGTCGCTGAGGTATTTAATTACGGCTAATGCGCGACGGCGGGAGAGGTCCATATTATAGTCGTCGTTGCCCAGGTTGTCGGTATGACCCACTATCTCGATGGTCATGGAGGGGTGTTCCTGCATGATTTTTAGCAGTTTAGCCAGTTCCACAAAAGAGCGCGGCATGAGTTCATCTTTGTCAAATTCAAAGTAAATATTTTTTAGCGCAATGGTTTTGCCCGCTTCCAAGGGTTGGCGGGTCAGGTCGTCGGGTTTAACCGGAACGATGAGGTAGGGCGGCAGTTTTTTTAAGGATACATCGTCTACATAGTAATAGGCGTAATTGAAGCAGTCGGTGCGGGGGGCTTTGGTAGCGGTGCCCGGGTCGTCTTTGAAATTGCCGATCAGCATGTATTCCGCTTCATATTTAGCTATGAATGTGCCGCTGAGTTTCACCCACTTGCCATCGGGCGCTTCCACGATATTTGCTACGCTAAACTGGGCTTCGCGCTGGAGCTCCTCGTCGGTTTGCCGCTTGATTTCACCGACGGAAAAATAAGTGCCGATGTTATTGATTTGCAACGACTTGGCCAGGTGCGTCACCCAAAATTCAACCTGGTATACCTGTCCGATCACCAATGGTTCGGCCAACTGGATTTCTATAAACTCGCGGCAATGCGGTTTGCCATTGGTACAACCGTACAGCGTCAGTCCCGCCATACCTTTGCCGGTATGCGGCTTTTCTTTACCGAATCCTTTTTCGGCCCAATCTACCGGCACACGTACCCCCGGGCCGTAAATATCGGGACTGGCCGTCGTGGCGCTGAACCAGTATTTCATCACCTGCCCAAAATAGGCGCCCCGGTACGACCAGCCGATGGGTGGTCCGGAAAACCGTTCAAAACCCGGATTTGGCACAATATTGGCCACAGGGGTACTTTTTTGCGCCCAGGTCAGTGCGCTGCCTGCGCAAAACAAGACGATGAATCCACAATGCAGCAATGGGCGGATGGGAGAGAAGTGTTTCATTGGCAATCGTTCAGATTTTGGAGTCCGCAGTGATGCGATGGTATGATAAAACATGCTAAGGAATCGTGTACATTGATAACCACAACATTTTCAAAAGTCGCCGGTTCAACCGAAATAAAATTGCAAAATACCGGGTTAAAATCCCCCGGATGAAAAATTCCATTTGGCGTAGTCGGATTCCGGTTGCCAACCTATCTTTGCCGGCGCAATTTTTTTGCACACAGCGGAATTGTTTTACCGCCGTCAATACTACTGAAAAAAAAGGACGACAAAAACGTTCTGACTACTTAACTTACAAAATATGAACATTACCGTCGTCGGTACCGGTTACGTTGGTTTGGTAACGGGTACTTGCTTTGCCGAAACGGGCAACAACGTTATCTGTGTAGATAATAACCAGCAAAAGGTGGAACGCCTGCGCAACGGGGAAGTCCCCATTTTCGAACCCGGACTGGAGGTGCTTTTCGATCGGAACACGAAAGAGGGCCGCCTGCACTTTACCACTAATTTACGGGAGTCTATTGAAAAGGCGCAAATTATCTTTCTGGCGTTGCCTACGCCGCCGGGCGAAGATGGCAGCGCCGATCTGTCGTACATCATGGGGGTGGCCCGCGACCTGAGCGGTATGATCAGCGATTATAAAGTGATCGTGGATAAAAGTACCGTGCCAGTGGGTACGGCCGAACGCGTGGCCGCGATTATGGCGGAAAAATTGCCCAAAAAGATGTTTGATGTGGTCTCCAATCCCGAGTTTTTGCGGGAAGGCGTGGCGGTAGATGACTTTTTGAAACCGGACCGCGTGGTGGTCGGAACGCGCAGCGAAAAAGCCCGCAAACTGATGCGCCAATTGTATGAACCTTTTGTGCGCCAGGGCAATCCGATTTATTTTATGGATGAGCGCAGCGCAGAAATGACCAAATATGCCGCCAATTCGTACCTCGCGGCGCGTATTTCATTTATGAACGAGATCGCTAACCTGTGCGAAAAAATGGGCGCCAATGTCGACCAGGTTCGTATCGGTATGGGCAGCGACAGCCGCATCGGCAAACGCTTCCTTTTTCCGGGTATTGGTTATGGTGGCTCCTGTTTCCCGAAGGACGTGCAGGCACTGGCCAAAACCGCCAGCCAATACTCCTACGATTTCAAGATCCTGAAATCGGTCATGAAAGTAAATGATATTCAGAAGGGTATACTGACCAAGAAAATCAAAAAGTACTACAAAAACGAACTTACCGGCAAAACCTTCGCGGTGTGGGGACTGGCTTTCAAACCCAATACGGATGATATCCGGGAAGCGCCGGCACTGGTTATTATCGATGAATTGCTGGCCGCCGGCGCACAGGTAAAAGTGTTCGACCCGGAAGCGATGAACAATGTACGGGCCATTTACGGCGACAAAATTACGTTCTGCAAAACGATGTACGAAGTACTGGAAGGCGCTGACAGTCTGTGCATTATGACAGAGTGGAGCGAGTTCCGCACGCCCGATTACGAGCGCATTACCACAGCCCTCGCCGAACCGATCATTTTTGACGGTCGTAATCTCTACGACCTCGAGCAGATGAAAGACCTCGGCTTTCACTATGAAAGTATTGGACGGCCGAAGGTGAAGGGAAGGAGAAAGTAGGGAAGGAGAAAGCGTGAAGCGTGAAAAATTGCTTTCACGCTTCACTTTTCATTCGGCACTAATTTTTCGGTGCTGCGCCCAGGATGTCCGCACCCGCTTCGTCTGCGTATTGTTCAAAATTTTTGACGAAGGCTTTCGCCAGTTCGGTGGCTTTGGCGTCGTAGGCTTTTTTGTCGGCCCAGGTATTGCGCGGATTGAGTAACTCGGCGGGCACATTGGGACAGGAAGTCGGCACAGAAACGCCGAAAATAGCGTGCGGTTCGAAAGCGACGTCTTTCAGTTCGCCCTGTAAGGCTGCTGTAATCATGGCGCGGGTATAAGCCAGTTTCATCCGGCTGCCCGTTCCGTAAGCGCCACCGCTCCAGCCGGTGTTGATCATCCAGACGTTTACTTTGTTTTTATGGAGTTTTTTGCCGAGCAGGCTGGCGTATTTCGCCGGGTGCAGGGGCAGAAAAGGGGCGCCAAAACAGGCAGAAAAAGTCGTTTTGGGTTCTTTGATCCCCACTTCGGTACCGGCTACCTTCGCTGTATACCCACTGATAAAGTGGTACATGGCCTGTTCGGGCGTCAGTCGACTGATCGGGGGCAATACGCCAAATGCATCGCAGGTCAGGAAGAAAATATTCTTGGGATTGCCCTCCGCGCGACTCGGCGATACTGCGTTGGCGATGTGATCGATCGGGTAGGACACGCGGGTATTTTCCGTAATGCTGCGGTCGGCATAATCCACGGTGCGGGTGTCAGGGAAAAACGGTACGTTTTCCAGAATAGCCCCGTGGCGGATCGCGTGGAAGATATCCGGTTCTTTCTCTTCCGTCAGATCGATGGTTTTCGCGTAACAGCCCCCTTCGAAATTAAATACTTCGTTGTCGGCCCACGCGTGTTCATCGTCGCCGATCAGCGCGCGATTCGGGTCGGCGCTCAGGGTCGTTTTCCCGGTGCCGGAAAGGCCGAAAAACAAGGCGATATCTTTATTTTTACCGATGTTGGCCGAGCAGTGCATGGGCAAGGCCTCTTTCGCGCGGATGGGCAGTACGAAATTGATGAGCGAGAACACCCCTTTTTTGATTTCGCCCGTATAACCCGTGCCACCGATCAGCAATTGCCGCTTTTTCATATTGATAATGGCAAAATTATGCCGGCGGGTACCATCGACTGCCGGGTCCGCTTTGAAACTCGGCACGCACAAGATAGTCCAGCGCGGATCGAACGATTTTATTTCTTCGTGGTCGGGACGCAGGAACATGTTGTTGGCGAACTGATTGCTCCACGGCAATTCCGTAATAATCCGCAGGCGCAACTGGAAGTCGGGGTTGATGCTGGCGTTGGCGCGCGCGTCGCGGACGTACACTTCTTTCTTTTTCAGCGAAGCGCATACTTTACGCCAGAGCTGGTCAAATTTTCGCGCATCGAACGGGATATTGACCTTGCCCCAGTTTACTTTATTGCGCGTTTCATTGTCCATTACGATAAAGCGGTCTTCGGGCGAGCGACCGGTAAACTCACCGGTATTAATCACCAGCGCACCGCTATCGGCCAGTTGGCCCATCCCTTTTCGGATGCTGTGTTCGACGAGTTCCTCCGGAGTAAGATTCCAGTAAGCGGTTTTGTAACTTTTCAGCCCGTTATCGGCGAGCGAAGCAGTAGGGTTTTTTAAGCCAAAATCTTGCATAAATCTAGTTTTAAAATACTGGTTAGAGCGTGTTTAGACAGTTTACCGCAAATCTGAACATGTGGTGGTATGCGGTAAAACTGGTTTGTGGGGAGTGTGGCGCAAAGATACAATCTGTCTGGGCGGGTTTTCCAATCCGACGGCGGGTTTTTACTTCAGCCAACTGGCATACAGCACGTAATTGTTGGCGATTCGCTCAATCTGACCCTGGAAAAGTTCGGGTGTCAGTTCTTTTACCCGTTTGGCTGGAACGCCGGCATACACGCCACCACTGTGGCAAATCATCTTTTCCAGGATCACGGCCCCTGCTGCGATCAGGCAGTTCTCTTCGACCACGGCCTGGTCCATCACGATGGCACCCATGCCGACCAGTACATTGTCGTGCAATGTGCAGCCATGCACGAGTGCCCGGTGGCCGATACTAACATTGTTGCCAATGGTCGTCCCGCATTTCTGGTAGGTGCCGTGCAGAATCGCGCCGTCCTGGATATTGACTTTATGGCCGATGCGGATAAAATTTACGTCGCCGCGCACCACAGCCTGGAACCAGACGGAGCAATCGTCGCCCAGGGTCACATCGCCGATGAGGGTGGCATTTTCGGCTAAAAAACAGTTTTGGCCAAAAGCGGGCGTAAAGTCGCGACAAGGGAGAATAAGTGCCATGTTTTGATTGGTTACAGGTGATTGGTTATCAATTATTTCCTAATTACAACCCAATAGTCGCATTATTTACCCACGCATTATCTGCCCGCTGGCCACAATTCCCAGCACGCGCCCGCGCAACGTCTGGCCCAGGAGAGGCGTGTTGCGCGACTTTGAGCGAATATCGGCCGTGGAAAAATCCCAGTCAATGTCCGGATTAAATACCGTAAGATCGGCGGTTATTCCTTCCGCAATGGTCGTATCTGTCAACCCCAGCATGCGGCGCGGTGCTAGCGCTATTTTTTCAATAAACGCCGGCAACGACAGTTTTTTGTCCAGGAATGTGCAATAGAGTGCAAAGGCTGTTTCGAGACCGATCATGCCAAAATCGGCGTAGGGGAATTCCAGGTTTTTCGCTTCTTCGTCCCACGGGGTATGGTTGGTGCAAATGCAGTCGATTGTTCCATCCGCCAAGCCTTCCAGCAATGCGTCGATATCCGATTGCTGCCGCAAGGGTGGTAGGATTTTCCAGTTGCTGTCGAAATCCTGCAATTTTTCATCCGTGAAACACAAATTGGCGATGGCTACGGAACAGGTAACCCGCAATCCGGCTTTTTTTGCAGTCCGGATCATGGCCACGCTTTGTGCCGTAGAAATCAGGTGCAAGTGCAAGCGGCTGTCAGCATATTCCAGCAGGCTCAGATCGCGCTGCACCATCAATTCTTCGGCCAGTGCCGGCAATCCCTTCAATCCGAGCATGGTACTCATCACGCCCTCGTGCATCTGACCGCCTGCCGCGATGGTTTTATGCTGTGGCTCATTGATAATCAGTCCGTTGAAGGCTTTGGCGTACTGCATCGCGCGGAGCAGCAAACCGGCGTCTTGCACGGCATTTTTTCCGTCGGAAAACGCAATGGCACCCGCGTGGTGCATATCGAATAGCTCTGCCAGGTCTTTACCCGCACAATCCTGTGAAATAGCGCCAATCGGATAAAAAGCGACCGGGCTGGCCGCCGTGTTATTTTTAACGTAGCGTATTTCCGACTTGGAATGAATGGCGGGGTGGGTGTTCGGAAACGTCGCCAAAGCGGTAAATCCGCCGCCCGCCGCCGCTTGGGCCACGGAGTGCAGGTCTTCGCGATGCTCGTAACCGGGATCGCCGGTATGCGTACCGATGTCCATCCAGCCGGGCGACACGCAGGCACCGGCTACATCCCAGACCTGGTCGCCTTTTTCGGCTGGCAACTGATCGCTAATAGCTTGGATAAGGCCATTCTGAATGCGGATATCCTGTGGCTGGCTGATCGCAGTAGCACCGACGATGCGGGCATTTTTGAGCAATATATTCATAAGGTGGCTGACTGCGGTTTTCGCGGCACAAAGTTCCGGCACAGCACTGTAAAATTAGCAGGGAAGATGAAGTTTATGCTAATTGCAAAACGAAATAGGAGATAAAAAATTGATTATCAATATATTAAAGCAATAAATAAGTTGCGTGCTCTCCAAAAAGAAAGTGTGGCACACCGTATGTATGCCTGGATTAGGTGTGCCACACTTACTTTATGCTATTTAACTTCACGGCCGCCATCCAGTTTATCCTGAAGGGCTTTTAGCGCATCCCATTCGCCGGCATCGGCCAGACGTGCCTGTTCGGACCAAGTAGCAGGTTCATGGATGGTATAATTCGGGCCGGCAGCATCCAGTATTTCACGCAGGCGTTCAGCCGAAGTTTCGGACAATTGTTTCCAGGTAAGGATGTCGGCGTTGCGCAGTAATTCATCGATTTTCGGGCCGATGCCTTCTACGATTTTGTGGTCGTCCTGTTTGTAGCGTTTGCCAAAGAAATCGAACGTGCCGGTGGCGGCCTTTGCGGCTGGTTTGGTGCCGGCGGCTACGGCTATCGCGCCGGCAGCGGCAGCAGCTGCTACCGCAGGGTATAATGCGCGGTATTCCTCAAACTTGCCTTTGATCACATTGCGGTCGCTTTCGGCGATAATCACGTCGTTGCGCAGCCGGGAAATTTGGGCGACTTTCGTTTCCAGATCGGCTTCGTGCTGGGCGACTTTCATGCGGGTATCGGTCAGTTCGCCGGTCAGTTTCGTGTTGGAGGCCGTTAGCGTATTTACTTCGCCTTCCAGACGAGCGGATTTTTCGCGCAGATCGTCTACTTTAAAGAACGAGCGGGCGGCCAGTAGACCGAGTAATGCCGGAATAATGCAAAACGCCAGCGCGGTGAGCAAGTCCATTAGGCATTTGGAGGTCATTAAAAGTATAGTGCTGATAATCATGGATTTGTAATTGAGTTTGGTGTTTGAATTATTGGTTCACCGTAATCACGACCCGACGATTTTGATGGCGGCCATCGTCGGTATTGTTGTCGGCCACCGGTTCGGCTTCTCCTTTGGAACTGGCCTGAATGCGGCTTTTAGCCACCCCGAACCCGGAGAGAATTTGTCCGACCGACTGCGACCGACCCAAACCCAGCGCTTCGTTTTCTTTATCGTCGCCGACATTGTCGGTATGTCCGACGATGGTGAAAGTAGTGGCGTCGCTTTTGTGTTTTTGACCCAGCTCTTTCAGATACGCATCCATTTTAGGATCCTGGTCCTTCACGGTTGAGTTGAAAGGAAAGAGTATGGTAGCGGAATTGCTCATTTCAATGATAGCCCCTTCTTCCTTTTTCAGCATCATTTTAAACCAGGAGAAATCGGCCGACTCCTTCGGGCCATTTGTTGCTGTAAGGTCGTCGCTAACCAGTTTGCCGGCCGTGCGCACCCGGTTGTCGGGCACTTCGGTCAGCATGGCCCGAACGGCTGCGGCGCGCGCCAGGCCGAGGTTGGCGAACTTGCTGTCGTTTTTTTCGTCCTTGCGATACAGACCGGTGATGACCAGCGTATCGCCCTGACCACTGCGGGCCAGCAAACTTTTTTTGAAATTTTTGAACGCATCATCGGGGACCGGTGTCGCTTCGTTCCAGTTGAAGCGCGGGACCCCCGTGGTAGTTGTACCTGCTGCGGCTTCCGTGGTTGCGGCAGCCGCGCCGCAGCAGCCGCATTGTTTACAGAAATAAAAGTTGACGACCCAAGCCGTCCAGCCCACGAATAAAAGCGCGAGCAGCCAAAGCGGAATTCTCATGATGTACAGTTGTTGTTTCGTTATGTAATGTTTTGCCAAAAGTACAATATGAAAAACTAAAATGTACGTCTTATCATAAAAATTTATGTTTAATTCTAAATATCGCTGCCCGCTTTTACAGCGACCGGATAAGATCCAGGATATTCGCTTCGGGTAGCTTTACCAGTCCGCGGATGCCCAGCGTTTTGGCGGCTTCCACATTCATGGACAGGTCGTCGATAAAAAGTGTTTCCTCCGGTACTAGTTCGGCATCGGCCAGCACATATTCATAAATGTCGCGGTTGGGTTTGCGCAGCCGGATCAGGTGCGAGTAATAGACACCATCAAAATAGCGCGTTTCAAAATCCTCGATCTGATGTTCGCGGAGTAAATAATCAGCGATCCAGCGTTCGTGCAGATCATTTATATTGCTGAGTAAGAATACTTTATATTTTTTTCGCAATTCGAGCAACCTCTCGAAGCGCTCGGCGGTCATTTCGATAAAGATCGCGTTCCAGGCATCGGTTACCTGTTGTTCGGTGAGGGTGACTGGAGACGCTACACACAGTGTTGCGATAAATTCCCCGGTGCTAATTCCGCCCGTTTCATAGAGATCGAACAGGTTGTCGCGCAGTAGTTTGGCTTGGGTAGCCTCAAAATGTTCCCCCCAGTACCGGCGGAAATGTTGTTCGATGCGGGGCAGGTCAAGGTCAAAAAGTACATTGCCAAAATCAAAGATTATATTGCGGAGTGGCGGCATAAAAGCTGTTTTTTCGTTTTCAGTAAACATTTTATTGTGCTTCCTGTTATAGAAACACTGTAAATTAATGCACAACCGTGCTTTTGTTAACAGGTATTTAAAGGTCGCAAACGCTTATCAAATGCCCGCTTTTGGGTGATACTTTTCGCTAAACATACGTTTAATGTATGTCTTCGCTACTGAGCGGGGGCGATAAAGCAAATAAGGAAGATTGTTTTCATTTGGTTTTTTGGGGTTTAGCCGTCGGCACGTAATGTTCCGGCGGCTTTTTAATTTATCCCGGGCAGCGCTACCTTGCAGCGCAACTTGCCTGAATTATGACTTACCGCAATATCCGTCTTCATCCTGTACTGCGTTTTATTTACTTACTGCTGCGCATGATGGGCTGGCTGGGAACGCGGGTTTTTTACCGGCATCGGCTGGTACTGGGCCGCGAAAATGTCCAGATCGACGGTCCGGTTATCGTAGTTTCCAATCACCCCAGCACCCTTTTGGATGTATTGAATGTTGGCATTCCGATCCGGCAAGAACTGTTTTTTCTGGCAAATTACGGCCTGTTCAAACACCCGGTCAGTAACTGGCTGCTGACGCGCTTATATTGCATCCCCATCAAACGCCGCGACGACGTGGCGGAAGGGGAGTCGCGCAACAACAATGCCGCCTTCAAACAATGTTTTCAACACCTCGAAAGCAATGGACTGCTTTTTATCGCCGCCGAAGGATACAGCTGGATGAACCGCTGGGTGCGCGAATTTAAACCCGGCGCTGCCCGTATTGCATTCGGAGCGCAAGAACGGCAAAACTGGCAGTCGGACCTGAAAATTCTGCCAGTCGGATTGTCCTACAATGCCCCCAATCTTTTTCGCAGTCGCCTGGTGGTGCAATACGGCACCCCCATCGACGTATCCGCCTGGCAAGCAACGTACGAAGCCTCGCCAGAGGATGCGGTAGTCGCACTCACCCACGAACTGCAAGCGCGCGTGACGGCCCTCACTATTCACACCCGCGACGAAGCCGGCCAGCAATTTATCACGCAACTGGAAACCATCCTGGAAAACAGCAATCCAGCTTCACCGGCCGAAACATTCGCCCGCAGTCAACGCCTTACCGCTACGGTGCTGGACAATTCGGATTTGCGCGAACGTACGGCAGCCTATTTTTCGGCCTTGCAACAGCATCATATTGACGACCTGGGCATGGTTTACCAGCCCAAAACCACCGACTGGCTGTTATTAATCCTGGGTTTTCCGCTTTTTGCCGCCGGCTATTCTTGTTGGTTTCTCCCTTGTTATATACCGTATTGGCTGGCAAAAAAAATGAGCCTATACATCGGCTACGTTTCCAATGTAAAAGTGTTAGCGGGTTTGTTTACATTTGGCAGTGCCTTATGGATCGGTGCCCATTATTTTGGGAAATATACCGTTCTGCCATCCGCGCTCTTCGTACCGCTGGCGATCACACTGGCTTATTTTACGGAAAAATATATAGACATTGCCACCGCAATCAGGGCCGTGTGGAAAGTGCAGCAATTTGCCCGCACCGAAAATGCGACGTTTTTGCGGCTGCAACAAGCGCGGTTAATGATAAATGATTACCATATTTAGACTTTGGACACATAAATACCCAACCACCATTCACCATCGCGCAAACCAGAAAAGCCATCAAAATCTTTTTTCGTACTTTTGACAAAACGCCCCTTCCTGCTCCTAATGTGCAAAAAACGGAAGGGCAGCGTTAAAGGTCAAAAATTTACGCAACGAACTCAGTTCGCAGTACGTATAAAAATTAAAAAACCAGCAGAAGATTCAAAATGCAACAGCATGAATACAGCTTATCCCTGCAATTCCCCGCTATTTCAACCGGTGACCATGCGTCGCCAGACACGGTGTGTGTCCAAAGTCTAAAGTCATTATACATTAACCATTAATCATTCAAAAAAATGGCCATTGCCCGACCCTTCAACCTCAATACCTGGATCGAAGAAAATCGTCACCTGCTGAAGCCGCCCGTTGGCAACAAGCAAATTTATATTGAAAACGACGACTTCATCGTCATGGTGGTCGGTGGCCCGAATGGCCGCAAAGATTACCATTGGGAGGAAGGTGAAGAGTTATTTTATCAATTGGAAGGCGATATCCAGGTCAAAATCATCAATGAAGCCGGTCAGCCCGAGACGATCGATATCCGGGAAGGAGAAATGTTCCTGCTGCCCCCGCGTATTCCACACTCCCCGCAGCGGCCGGCCGGCACCGTGGGGCTGGTACTCGAACGCCATCGCCGGCCGGGTGAAATTGACAAGCTGTTGTGGTTCTGCGAAAACTGTGGCAGCCCGCTGCACGAAGCCGGTTTTCCCTTGCAAGACATCGGCACCCAAATCAAAACCGCTATTGGAACGTTTAAGGAGGATGTCAATGCCCGCACGTGTCAAAAATGCGGTATCGTCATGGAACTTTAATTCCACCTACTCGTATGTTAACCCGTTTTTTAACTGCGCTTGATACCGCTGCCGCAGCAGGCAACCTATTGAAATGTACGTTGAGCCGACCGGGCGTGGATGCGCCAGATGGGCTTAAAAATGTGTATATCCGACCGGTTATGCTAAAAAAAGGGCTGCACCTGGCCTTTACGTATCGCTACAAAACCCGGGATGAAGTCAAGAATTTTGCCGTGCCCGCTGCGATTGAATTATTAGCGACGATGTTGGGCCGCGAATTTTTCAATGCGGATTTACTTACCACTGCCGCCGATTGGACACTGAGTTTTGATAAAAATGGCGCGCCACATTTACAGGAGAAAAAACCGGCCCAAACCGAGTTGCCAGACACAACGCACAACCGCGAAAAACAGCGTTTGCTCGACCCCGCTGCTCCCTGGCTCCATGCGCTGGGCATCACCAGTGCGAAAGGAGACGTATTGGCGGCTGCCCAGGATAAATGGCGGCAGATCAATAAATACCTGGAGATTATTGATAGCCTGCTGCGCACACAGCCACTTCCGGCGGATGCGCGCATTGCCGATATGGGTTCGGGCAAAGGTTATCTCACGTTTGCGCTATATGATTTTTTGACCCAAAAATTAGGACTTAAACCGCAGATAACGGGTATTGAGTTGCGCCCCAATCTGGTAGAATTATGCAATAAAATTGCCCAACAGGCTGACTTTCAAGGTTTAACATTTGTAGCGCAAGACATTGCAAACTATCATCCGGAACGACTGGATATGCTGATTGCACTCCATGCCTGCGATACAGCGACGGACCTGGCGTTGGCTACTGGTAT
Source organism: Chitinophagales bacterium (assembly GCA_038203695.1). Taxonomy (GTDB): domain Bacteria; phylum Bacteroidota; class Bacteroidia; order Chitinophagales; family Saprospiraceae; genus M3007. The sequence goes on along the minus strand of JBBRDQ010000004.1, from coordinate 50,290 downwards.
TCATGAAACTGCCCAAATCATTGTAGCGGCACCCTGTTGTCACAAGCAAATTCGCAAGGAAATGCACGCCCAAAATGAACTCGCCCCCGTGCTTCGCCACGGCATCCTGGAAGAGCGTCAGGCAGAAATCGTAACTGACGGCATTCGCGCACTGCTGCTCGAAGCCAATGGTTACCGGACCCAGGTCTTCGAATTTATTTCCAGCGAACACACCGCTAAAAATGTGATGATTACTGCCTTGCATGGGGGACAAACCAGTGCCACAAACCGCCCCATCAGTGCAAAACAACGTATGGAAGCCCTGGAAAAAGTAGCGGCGCTGAAAACCGGATTTGGGATTCGCGAACACTACCTGGAAAAGTTACTGCAGGCTAAAACCGGTAATTAGCGGTAAAATTAAACCGCAAGGCCGGCAGCAAAAACCCGGGGGTGCGCACTTTAATGACATCACCTTCCAGTTGCGCGACCAGTTTTTTCCCGATAAATGGAATGTCGCCCACCTGTGCCTGGACTTTATCGCGAAACTCATTGAGGTCGTTCTCCGGATCGTTGGTCGTATACTTTAAGGTACCGCGCATCAGTTTAAAATCGAGCCCGACGATCGTAAAATCAAAGAAAATATGCTCCCCGACGCTGAATTGCGCGCCGGCAGCCGCACCCAGACCAAAACCGCCAACCGCACCAGTCAGTCTGGTTTCGCCATTATTCGCCGGATTTTCCGTCGTACGCGTCACGGAAAAGCGATTGTAGCGGGCATAAGGGGCCAGATAAAAGCCGCGCGGCGCACGTTGTCCGAGATAAAACCGGTGCTCGGCAATTACACCGACCGAACTGTACTTATTGGATACCAGGCGATTGGTGTCGTCGACTGCAATATTATTTACCAGCCAGTCGGGCAATTTGGTCGGACGCGGCAAGCTGACTAACAGCGAAACCGATTTGTTGCTGGTATAGGCCCATTCGCCGTGTATTTTAAAGTTACCCGTCTTGGTCAGCAAACTCAGTGGAGCAATACCGACGGTGAAAACCGGCGTTTCGTCATTATTGCGGCTGGAGCGGGCGCGTTGCGCCATAGATGCCGTGATCGAAAGGATACTGAAGAGCAAGATCAAGGAGGCAATACGTGTGGTCAATTTCATGTTTTGTTGAATTGTTAGGCCCAAAAAACGCAGATTCCTGGCAGGGATTGCTACGTGATACGTTAAGGGCTTGCTAAACTTTTCTTACGTACAAAATCGCCGATCCACGAGTTTGGGGAACCGGGGAATAAAACCTATATTTGATCATCCGGCACAAAACGCTTGCCCGAGGCCATGTCCATCACTGATTTTTTATTGCGAAAATTTTTATTTCGACCGGTCAAACTGGCCCAGGACTACCGTTTTAAATTTGCGCAACCTTTTGCGGAACATTGGTTTGATACCGCTGATGCGGTCAGGCTGAACGCGTTGGTTTTCCCGACGGATGTTGCGCCAAAACGCGGGGTTGTGCTATATTTTCATGGCAATCGCGATAATTTGCAGCGCTGGGGTGCCATGCACACCGCATTTACAGCATTGGGGTATGATTTCTGCGTGCCGGATTATCGCGGATATGGGAAAAGTACCGGGGAGCCGGGCGAAACGGCTTATTTCAATGATGCCGCATTGATGTACAAATGGCTGGCGGAGCAGTATTCTCCGCAAAATATTGTGTTATACGGTCGCTCATTGGGCACCGGAATGGCAAGTTACCTGGCGGCGCATTTCCCGGCCCAAAGGCTGATCCTGGAAACGCCGTTCAATAATATTCCGGGTCTGCTGGCCAGTCATCTGCATCGCGAGGCACCCCCGTTCGATCCGCCGCTCACTTTCCCCAATGATGTGCATTTGCAGCAAACGACCTTGCCGGTGCTGATTTTTCACGGTACCCGCGATCGGGTAGTCCCGTATGCGTCAGCAGCCTGCCTGAAGGCATATTTGAAACCTTCCGACCAATTTATAACGATTGAAGGAGGGTCGCACAACAACCTCGAGACATATCGAGTATACCGTGAAAAACTGCGAGCCTTTTTAACCGAAATCGAGGTTATTTCGCCCTTGCCTGGAGCTTGAAAGCCAGTATTACGCCATCTTTGATCAGTTTGTCCTTCGCCGTACCTAATGCGCCGGCGCGAAAATTAATGCCCCAATCGGTGCGGTTAATTTCGAAAGGCGGCGAAATGGCCGACAACTCGTTGCCGGAAATGGCGATTTTTACCGGGATGTTGACCGTATTGGATTTACCTTTCAGGGTGAGTTGACCGCTCACGACCTGGTTAAAATCCGGGTTATTACTGGGCAAAACTTCATCGATCGTGAATGAACCCTGACCAAATTGCTTGACATTAAAAAAATCGGCGCTTTTCAGGTGCGTTTCCAGTTCACCGCGCTGACCGGCATCTTCCAGGTCTGTCACGCGAACGCTGTTCATATTCAGCACAATTTTACCGCTGAGTACCCGTCCCTGATTGACCTGAAACTCACCGGACTCAATATCGATTTCTCCTTCGTGACCCCCGCCTACCGCCTTTTGCGCGCCCCACGCAACGGCGCCTCCGGTAATTACAAATGTCGTAGCGCCTTCCGTTGGCACAGGAGTTACCCGAACAGTGTCAACTGTTGGCACGGTTTGCGCATCTACTGTCTTAGTTTCGTTCTTACAGGAAACCAAACAAAATCCTGTTACAAAAAGATTGACAATCAAGGAAATACGTAGCATAAGCGAAGATTGAAGCAACGAAATAATTTATTAAAACAAGGGGGCTGAAACAATCGCGTATCCGAAAAGTTTTCGGAGCAGGCAGCATATCGACACTTACTGCGTTTAGGAACTATGTTAAAATTTGCGGCTTTATGAAAATAACCTTACTCCTTTCTCCTTTGCTTTGTGCATTACTCTCGCTGTTTGCCTGCCGCACCCTGTCGGTAGATGCCACGGAAATCACCGTGACGGCAGCGCCGGAATTCACCCTCGATTTATTCGAACAACGCGACGCCCTGGATGGGCACCCTACTTTTGGGTTATGGGTGGAGAGCAAAGCCACTTATGATTGTTCAGGCTATGACATCGACTTTGTTTCTTCCGTTCAGGGTATGGATATTACTATTCAATTAACCGATGTGCAGCGGCCTGCCAGTTGTGACGGGGCAACAAGTACTGCCCGCAAATTTATCCCGATTGGTCAACTAACCGAAGGAGCTTACCGGCTCACCATTGCTTTAGGGGTCGATGGTCTGCTCAAAACGACCGGCACGTTAAGCGTTGATCAACAACAATACACGTTCGTCTTTTCCGAACCACAAGGCATTGATTTTCAGAATACTAACCTATTGCGCTTGCCAGAGGGTTCCTTGTGGGGCTATGTCAGTCGCCCCGATGAACTAGATATTACCCTGGCCAATGCCTTTTTGACCGACTTGAAAAACGCAACGGAAGAACACAACTTGTCGCCGGGCTACTACGGTTATTTCACCATTGGTGGCACGGGCCTGGCATCTTTGCACAAAAGCGTAGACATTGCCGGTCTGAGAGAGGTTTTCATCCGCAGGCTGACGAACCAAACGGATGTTATGCGCAATCTGCTCCAAAATTACCGCAGCGGTATCAAACCGTTGCAGATCCGCTGCTGGACCACCAAAGGAGAATTGTAGGCAAATTAATTCATGTTGTAGTTGACACCCAACCGGAAGGTGCGGCCCTGCTGTGGATTGTACAAAAGATCATCCGGCGTACCGGAGGCGTCGATGCCGGCATAGCGGCGATTGAACATGTTTTGCAGGTGAAAATACACCAGAAAGTGATTGCTCAGGTATAGGCGCATCATCATATCCCAGGTACGAAAAACCGGATATTGCTCGATCACGGTCTTTCGATTGTAAAAATCTTTATAGACTACGGCACTGCTCAAGGTGTTTTTCTGACGATTGGAGGCCAGCATGAGTTGAAATTTGCCCGTACGCCAGTTGGTGCGAAACTGCGTCATCCAGCGCGGGGCGTTCCGGACATCGGCGGTCGGTTGGTACGGTTCTCCAAACCACTCTTTACCCCGCGAATACTGCATAAAAAACTCGGCGTACCAGGTGGCCACCCGTTTGCCTGTTTTGCGGCTTTTCAGATCGACAGAAAAATTTTCAGATCGCAGCAACCCTTGAATGCCCCACATGGAGAGCGCTTTGCCCGGGGCGTTTTTATAGCCATAATTCCAGCTGGGTACAAAGTTGTCAGACGGCGTTAAATAGCCGGGGCGCAGCAGGTTGTCGGCTTGTTCGTAGAAAAAAATGCCTTCTGCACGGAAGTTGTCGCTCTGGTAACGCAAGGCTGTTTCCAGGCTTTGCATCGTTTCCGTTTCCGTAAAATTACCAACATTGGCATACGGCTCAATCTGTGATCCTGCCACAAACTCGAACGTGTTGGCATTCTCATACGGCGGGGATCGGCGCAACCCGGTAGCATAATTGGCCCGCACGGTCCACGTACTGTCAAATCGATAGAATATGCCCAGGCGCGGCAGCGATTTTATAGCGCCTTCGGACGAAAAATTGAAGGCGTTGCCCCCGATTATGGTAAGTTTTTTACTGCGCCAGGCCAACTGGCCAAATAAATTGGCCTCGCCAATGCTAAACTGCAGCGGGATAAACGGATATCCGGCTGCCCGGCCCTCGAAATCGAAGGCCTTTATTTCAACCGGAAAACTGTGATAAGTCAGTGGTGCAAACCCGAAACTGGCCGTTCCCTGAAACCCGGCATCCAGGCTAAGGTTGGTCATCAGGGAAGCATTGATCCGCGACTCAAACCGCACATCAATCGCACTGGCCGCCGTATAGCGTTCATTGGAAGCAAAACGATTCCGGGCATCCTGGATGATTTGTGTGCGGGGCGAATCGACCGGAATAACTATGCTTTGCGCATAATAAGCCGCGGCACTCAACCGATCGAACACATAAGTAGTGGTCGAGGCATTATCAATATTGTAGCGATTCAAAGAAATATTATTGTGGGTAAGCCAACGTTTGCGCGTTTTATTAAACCCCAATGTGTAAGTCTCGATACGCTCCGCCATCCGGTCCGAGGGATTGGAATAAGAGACTGCCAGCGGGCTGAGCCCCAGGGCGCTGGCATCGAACCGCGCCATGCGATGGTAGGTGAAATGCAAACCGCGCCAGGTCAGATTTACGCCGAACAGGCGACTTTCATGCGACAACTGGGCGGTTTTGGCGTATTTAAAAGAGTCCAGGCTCGCCCGGAAATTAGGATTCCCTACATAAACATTGCTGGACGCGTCAAAAGGCAGGTAGTTTTCTACATTATACAAATTTTGATCGTAGTACACATCGGTTGTTTCCCGGATCGTACTGCTTCCGTATAAACTAAAACGAAACACCTTTTTGTCTTTGCCCAACTTCCCGCCGAACATCAAATCAAGACTATTATACCCAAAACGGCCAAAACTAAGGTCTGCCTGCGTAAAAATGGGACGCTCTGTCTCTTTGAGGATAATATTGACGACGCCGGCAAAGGCTTCGTTGCCATAAATTGCACCGGCCGGCCCGTACAATACTTCGATGCGCTCCGCTTGCCGGATCGGCAACTGGGCCCCGATCGGCATGCCCGGGGCAAACATCGGCCGCACCGGCACGTCGTTGATCAATATCTTTACGTAGCGATTGCCCTCCAGCCCACGCATCATAAAAGTCTCGCCCTCCAGGGCATTGCCCGGCTGCGATACCCGTATACCGGGCACGGCTTTCAACACGTCCCCAAGGGTGACGTACCCGTTTTCGAGAATGTCGGCAGCGGTGACAACCCATACCGTATACGGCAATTGATCGATATCTTCGAGCGTACGGGTCGCCGACAACGCCTTGGTTTTCTGCAACTCGATATCGCGGGGGATAATGTTTTTTTCGGTCAGATGCTCCGGTTCAAGCAGCAAGGTAGAGTCGTTCTGGGCCCGTAAGTACCCATTGGTAAACAGCGTAATCAGCAGCAGTAAGTAGCGCACATTGATCGTTTTAAAGGGGCAATTTCCGCAATTTCCAGCATTTCACGAAAATTGAACCAAGACAAATTAATCCGGGCCTTTATTTGACAAACGCAGCGATCGGATTGTCCTTTTTCATGTATGGTTTTAGCAGCGAATACGGCACCAGCAGCGCTTGCCGGCCATAACGCGGGTGAAATAAGGTGCTGATCTCCAGTCCTTCCCGGCGCAGCGTGAATTGCGGAAACCCCTCCTTAGTCAGCCACTCCCGGTACATGGGGTCGGAGGCGAACTGCGGCATTTTCGGCATTTCCTTCCGGCCATATTCACTCAACCAGGCGCGGGCATTAAAACCTTTGGTGAAAAGGTCTTCATACGCGATATTTTTGCCGGATTTGAGGTCAAAATTGTAGGATGTGCCCTGCGCTTGGTCGCTCCAAGTATCCGAAAAAGTAAGATAACCGGCAAAAATATTATCGGTCCAGCAAGTGATTTCCGACCAGCAACTGGCCCGGTACAGGCTTCGGGTCGAGGGCATAAGCAGGTCTTTTTTGGTGGCGAGCATGGTTTTGCAACGGGCCATCCAATTGGCGGCCTGCTGGTCGAGCCAGGTATTGCAGGCCGGACAGGCCGTACGCGGGTACAGGGCGTCGTATTGCGCCAGATAATCCCCATATTCAAAACAGCCCATGATAAAATTGTCTTTGGGCGTGAATTTGAAGGTGCGTTTTTCGCCACTGCCGACCCAGTTGCAATCGGTGGGCATTTGTGGCTTCAGTATGCCTTGCAATTGTGCCACCACTCTTTCACCCAGCACCGCTTCTAGGGCATAATTGCCATTAACGTCGATACTGCCCTGCACGTCATAGGTTTTCCCATCGGATTCGACCCAAAGCATGCCATACAAATCACCATTATTGACCCGCGAAAGCATGAGTTCGATCCCGGCGGCATTGTAACGACCCACATAACGGTTGGCCCATTTATTGTCGCCACAGGTCAGATTAAGGGTTTGGCCGGGCCCCATTTCATCCGCTTCCAGGCGACTGCCCAGGGTATTGTCATAGTTCGTCCACTCGGCTTCGAGGTGTTTGTTTTTAAACTTCCCTTGCAACATGCCAGTCGGTGAACTACCCGCCAATAGTCGTTCCTGTAAGCGAAAGCCGGCGCTATCCAGGTTTCCGGCGAGTTGGAACCGCACCTTGCTGCGCACATAAGTCAGATAACCCCGGCAATTACGGCCGTCGAAACCCAACGCTACATCTACCAATGCGGCATCATCCATCCGGCCTTTGAAGTATTTTACCCATTTAACCTCGGCGGGTTTATCAAATAATTTTATCACCGCTGTATCACGCGTAGTAGGTTTTGGATAGTTTTCTTTTTGGGCAAAAACGACGGGTGTGCAGGCCACGAGGCTGGCGATAAACAGGATTAAAATGCGCATAAAAGGTGAATTTGCCGGTAACGCAAGCGCTAAAAGTTGCGCCCAAACGCTCCCGGATGCTTAAAAAATATAATCCAGGGTTAAGAAATTGGAGGTATGGTCTTTCAAAATCGATTGCACAATCGCCTTGTTTTCCGGACTTTCCTTGGTAGCCACCATACTGCGGATCGAAAATGCGCGCAGTGCATCCGCCACACTCAACGTACCTTCAGCGCTGTCTTTACGACCATTGAACGGAAATGCATCCGGCCCGCGCTGACTTTGCGCGTTGAGATTGATACGGCCAACCTGATTGACAAAACAGTCGATCAACGTACCAATCGTTCCGGGATCCTTGCCGAAAATGCTGACCTGCTGGCCGAAATTGGAATTGACCACGTAGGAAATGGGCTCCTCAATTTCCTGAAAGGGCACGATTGGCACCAGCGGACCAAACTGCTCCTCATGGTAAACGCGCATCTGTGCATTTACCGGATAGAGGATGGCCGGATAAAAAAAAGATTTATTGACCGTACCGCCGTTTTCGTTCAGAATGGTTGCGCCGAATTGCTGGGCATCCTGGACCAATTCCGTAAGATAAGCCGGCTTTTGCGGCTCCGGAAGTGGCGTTAATTTTGCACCGGCATCCCAGGGCATACCCGGTTTCAATTTTTCGAGCGCTGCCAGAAATTTTTCGGTGAAAGCCTCGACAATGGACGCGTGTACAAATAGTATTTTCAGGGCCGTACAGCGCTGGCCATTGAAGGACAACGACCCGGCAATACATTCTGCCACCGCAATTTCCAGATCCGCATCCGCCAATACAACGGCCGGATTTTTGGCATCCAGGCCCAAAACGCTGCGCAAACGGTGTGGTTTGGGGTGCAACTTTTTTATTTCATTCGCCCCCTTATGGGTGCCGATAAAGGCAAATAAATCTACTTTGCCGGATTCCATCAGCACGCCTACCGTATCGCGACCGCGACCGTAAATGACATTGATGACGCCGGGCGGAAAACATTTTTGAAAAGCCGCCAGCAAGGGCTGAATCAACAACACCCCGTACTTGGCCGGTTTAAAAATGATGGTATTACCCATGATGAGCGCCGGAATGAGGGTGGTAAAGGTCTCATTCAACGGGTAATTGTACGGCCCCATGCACAAGGCTACACCGATCGGCACGCGCCGGATTTGCGCGATAATGCCCTCCTCCATTTCAAAACGGGCACTGCGCCGGTCCAGTTCTTTCAACTGGCGGATCGTATCCTCGATATACAGGCAGGTACGGTCGAATTCTTTTTCCGAATCGGGCAGATTTTTCCCAATTTCCCACATCAGCAATTTGACGACAGCGGTGCGGACGAGGCGCATTTCGGCAAGAAATAGCTCCACATGTGCAATACGCTGTACCAGGGTCAACGTCGGCCATTCGCCGCGTCCATTGTGGTAGGCTTTTACGGCCGCATCGAGGGCCGCCATAGATTCGGCTTCGCCCAGCAGCGGTGTGCTGCCGATTATCTTGGGTTCGATCGTACCATTATTATCGAGGTAAATCGGCGACACAATGTCGTTTTGTTCGCCTGCCCAGTTGCGCAACTCCCCATCGACGAGGTATTCGCGCTGGTCGATCCGGTCTGGCAGATTCCATTGGGCCGGAATATCGCCAGGTGCGGGGAATATTTTTACTAAATTGCTCATGCTTCAGAGAGTTTTTGATTGGTACGACAAATGTGCTGGCAAACTTACAACCCTGCGATCTTTCTTCACCGGAAGAAAGATCGGGTGAACTACAACACAGCAGCCATTTTGCATTTTGCAACATGGCCGCTGTGAGGCAAATTATATAAACAGCACGATGACGGCAGCTCAATAAGCGCGCGCGAATAACACGCGGCGCTGGCTGGGCTTGCCGGTCAGAATGCACAGTCCGTCTTCGTCGGGCCAATCGAGCGGAATACACCGGATGGTTGCCTTGGTTTTTTCCTTGATGGCTATTTCCGTTTCGGTAGTACCATCCCAGTGCGCATACACAAAGCCGGTTTTATTATCCAGCACTGCTTCAAAATCGGCCCAGGTATCCACCTTGGTGATATGTTCGTCGCGGTGGGCTTTGGCGCGATTGAAGAGATTACTTTGAATTTCCTCCAACAGATCGGCCACATAGTCGGCGATGTTATCCAGCGGTGCGCTGGTTTTCTCCTTGGTATCGCGGCGAGCCACTTCCACCTGTCCGGCAGCGAGGTCGCGCTGCCCCAAACCGAGGCGAACCGGCACACCGATCATCTCATATTCGGCAAATTTGAAACCCGGGCGGTTTTGATCGTCGTTGTCGACTTTTACCCGCACGCCTTTTGCTTTCAGCGCAGCGGCAATTTTCCCGGCAGCCTCGTCCAGTTCCGGTGAAGGCTTTGGGATGGGTACGATCACCACTTGGATGGGCGCGAGTTTCGGTGGCAAAACCAGGCCCTCGTCGTCGGAGTGCGTCATTATCAGACCGCCTACCAGCCGCGTCGAAGCGCCCCAGGAAGTCGCCCAGACGAATTCCTGTTTGTTTTCTTTATTCAAAAACTGCACTTCGAAGGCCTTGGCAAAATTTTGTCCCAAAAAGTGTGAAGTGCCCGCCTGCAACGCTTTGCCATCCTGCATCAAAGCCTCGATGCAAAAAGTTTCTACAGCGCCGGCAAAACGCTCATTGGCGGTTTTGATACCTTTGATCACCGGCATCGCCATGTATTCTTCGGCGAAAGTGGCGTATACATCCAGCATTTGCCGGGTTTCGGCCAGCGCTTCTTCGGCAGTTGCATGTGCGGTATGTCCTTCCTGCCACAGAAATTCCGTGGTGCGCAGGAATGGACGGGTACGCATTTCCCAGCGCACGACATTCGCCCATTGATTGATCAGGATCGGCAAATCGCGGTAACTCTGAATCCAGTCGCGATAGGTATTCCAGATAATCGTCTCGGAAGTAGGACGTACGATGAGTTCTTCTTCGAGTTTCGCCTCCGGATCGACGATGACGCCACCGCCATTCGGATCATTTTTTAACCGGTAGTGGGTCACTACGGCACATTCTTTGGCAAAACCTTCCACGTGTGCCGCTTCTTTGCTCAAAAAACTTTTCGGGATAAACAACGGGAAGTACGCGTTGACGTGGCCGGTGTCTTTAAACATGCCATCCAGCGCGGCCTGCATTTTTTCCCAGATTGCAAAGCCGTGCGGTTTGATGACCATACAACCGCGCACTGGCGAGTTATCCGCCAGACGCGCCTTCCGCACAATATCCAAATACCACTGCGAGTAGTCTTCAGCACGGGGTGTAATTTCTTTTGCCATGATTTTATCGTTGAAATTCCGCTGTTTTTATGAAATATTGACCTGGTTTTAGCCAACAACATTTCATATTTGTTGTTTTAATAAAGATGGAAATTAAATGTAACTTCGTGCAGGCACTCCTGTCAAATAGTTTCCTGCTTTTTGAATTAATATGCTGGGAAAAGGATAATTTGCAGCAGCATTGCCTGAAACAAATTAAAATTTTAACAAACATGAGATGCGTTTTAACCGTCTTAACTAAGTTTAACGGCGCGACTACCCAGCTTTAAATTGATATTAACCAAAAAAAGTGCGCAAAGGTAATATTTTTGACCCTGTAAAACTTGCGTACCGGAATACTGCATTTCAAAAACACTTTTCACCATGAAAGAAATAACCAATAAATACCTGCTCTGGATGACCCTGGCGGTATGCACGCTCGGTCTCCATTCCTCGGCCATTGCACAGGACGATTTGTATTATGATCCAAAAACCGATGCGAAAGCGCCGGTCACGACCAGGTACGAAGACCAGCCTGAAGCCGGCAATGTCACCCGTCGTTACGATGACAGCAATGACGATTATTATGATGAAAACGATTACGCGTACGAATATTCCTCGCGTATCCGTCGTTTTCACCGCCCCGTGAATGATGTAGACTACTATGATCCGACTTACGTGGATCTGTACAACTACGACCCCTTCTTCCTGCCAGGTAATACCATTTATACCTATGGCTACAATGACTATTGGACCTGGCGCCGTTGGAATCGCTTTAACCGTTGGAATCGCTGGAGCAGCTGGGATAGCTGGGGCAACAATAATGGTTGGAATAGCTGGGGCTGGAACAATGGTTTTAATAATGGCTGGAACAATGGCTGGAACAATGGCTTTAATAATGGCTGGAACAATGGATTTAATGCCTGGAGCAGCCCATGGGTCGTAAACAATTATTACTATGATCCATACTGGACCTGGAACGGATGCAATCCGTATTACAGCAACTATTATGGCGGCAATGGCTGGAACAATCATTATAACGATAATAACAACGGCAATAACGGGAACAACGGTGGTTACCAACCGAAGACCTACACGGGCGTTCGCCGACACGGTACTGCTGTAAATCCTGGCTACACGCGTTTTACGAGCACAAACAGCGGTCGTTTAACCACTTCCACCACGTCGGCTCCGACCATCGATATCAAACAACCCCGTCAGGGTCAACAAGGCAAGGGACGTATTGATGCTACTACTGCACCAGCTACGAACCCAACCGAACGCAGCAACACCCGTACGCCACGTCCGACCGAAGGCACTTCAGGTGGCCGTGTACCGGCTACTACCGAACCGGGCCGTACCACTACACCGGAAACGCAATCGCAACGCCGCTCGACTACTCCGGCAGAAACCCGTCCGAGTCGCACTACGCCAACCGAACGACCAGCAAGTACGCGGGAAGAATCACGCCCGCAACGCCGCGAAACCGCTCCGAAGCAGGAAGAATCACGTCCACAACGCCGCGAATCACCGGCGCCACGACAAGAACGCAGCGAACCACAACGTCGGGAGTCTGCTCCACGCCAGGAACGCAGCGAGCCACGCCAGGAAGTCCGCTCCGGCAGCGATAACAGTTCTTCGCGCAGCAGCGGTAGTTCGTCGGGTAGCAGCAGCGGTCGCAGTTCATCCGGTTCGTCGTCCAGTGGCGGCGGTAAACGCGGTAGAGATTAATTGGAAAATTTTGGACTTGAATCTCCGGGTATCTATAATTTATTCGAAAGTTCAAATCCATAAATACCCGATTTAGATACTCAATGAAATGGGTGGGAGCCCTGCTTTCCACCCATTTTTTATGCCTCCACCATTCAATTACAACCTGACCTTACCACTATTAACTATTTTATTGCTCTTTCCATGATGAAACGTTTCATATTGCCGACTTTGCTGTTTTTGCTATCGGCTTCTGCTTTTGCCCAAACTGCCAACGACGTCCTTCGATATTCTTTTTTACAACCGGGCGGCACGGCACGCTCCCTCGGTGCCGGCGGTGCATTTGGCGCACTCGGCGCAGATTATAGTGTATTGAGCACCAATCCGGCTGGACTGGCCATGTTTCGCACCAGTGAGTTGGTCATAACGCCTTCGCTGCGCTTTAGCAGTTCCGATGCGCGTTTACCCGGCCTCGGCAACCAAACGCTCGACGAGCAAAAAAGCAATTTCGGGTTTGACAATGTCGGCATGGTTTTCAACTCCAACCCTAAAACAGGGCACTGGAAAACAGCTAATTTCGCCATCGGCATGAACCGCCAGAATAATTTCAGTCAGTCGTCCTTTTATCAGGGCAATGCTAACGGTACAATTATGAATGGCTTTTTTGACGATGCCAATGCGGTTTTTAATAACGGTGGTACGCAGGATGATCTCGATCCATTCGGCTCGCGCCTGGCCTGGGATGCCAACGCACTCTATGACGACGCAGACGGATTTTTGACGTATGACTTTGCCGGCAATGAAAATGCCGCTTTACAGCGTACGCAGACCATCAATACGTTCGGAAGAATGAACGAAATGGTGTTGTCGTTTGCTGGCAACTACGAGGAAAAACTGATGGTTGGAGCCACTGTGGGCGTCCCTTTTGTGAACTACCGGCAAGAAGGGGAGTACAAGGAAACCGATATTACCGAACAGGTAGACTTTTTCGATGACTTGACTTATACCGAATACCTGCGTACAACCGGGGTCGGCGTGAATCTGAAACTGGGTGTAAACTATAAGGTAAGCCAGATGCTGCGGCTCGGCGCGGCGTTTCATACGCCCACCTTGCTGAGTCTGACCGACAATTTCAGCAATACCTTTCAATATACGTACACGGATGGTACTGGTAAAAACGTGGGAGATATCATAGAGTCGCCCGACGGCACTTTTGATTATCGCTTGCGCACGCCCTGGCGCGCGATCGCCAGTGGGGCCTTTTTGTTCAAAAAATACGGTTTCCTGAGCGCCGACGTGGAATTTGTAGATTACAGCGCCAACAATTACAACCTGACACGTGACCTTAGCAGCGCTGATAACGAGCTGTTCGAACGCGAACTCAACCAGGATATCCAGCGATTGTATCGCCAAACTATGAATATCCGCATTGGCGGCGAGTTTGCCTATGAGAAGTTACGCCTGCGCGCCGGTGTAAATATGCTCGGCAAACCACAGGCCAGCGACGATGGTTATAATATGGCTTATACTGCCGGCATTGGGGTGCGCGGCGAAACATTTTACCTGGATATTGGCTACCGTCGTTATAAAAGTTCAGGTACGATTCAGCCGTATTCCGGCGCACCAATCGCTTCTACGGACAATGTTGCCAATGATATTTTGCTGACGGTCGGCTTCAAATTTTAAGTACCGCTGTTTTTAGCGAACGTAATATTTTCACGGGAACGTGGCATTTCGCCATGTTCCCGTTTTCTTTGCAGCAAAAAATAACTGCAATGCCATTTCACCCTACGCCTATCGACGGCTTATTTGTGTTTGAACCACGTGTTTTTAGCGACGAGCGCGGCTACTTTTTTGAAAGTTATAACCGGCAGCACTGGGAAGCCGAAGGACTGGATGTGGCTTTTGTGCAGGATAATCAGGCGCGCTCTACGCGTGGCGTATTGCGCGGATTACATTATCAAACCGGACCGATGGCGCAGGCCAAACTCGTCCGCGTAGTAGAAGGAGAAGTGCTGGATGTGGTGGTAGATATCCGGGAGAATTCGGCGACGTATGGGCAGTGGTACAGCATCCGGTTGAGCGCTGACAATAAATTACAATTGTTCGTCCCGCGCGGCTTTGCGCACGGTTATCTGGTGCTCAGTGAAACGGCCGAATTTGTCTACAAATGCGATAACTTTTATTCGAAAGCGCACGAAGGTGGGCTGCGCTATGATGATCCGCAACTGCAAATCGACTGGCAGTTCGACTTGCAAAAAATCCTGGTTTCCGAAAAAGATCTGGTGTTGCCATTTTTCGGAGAACACGTAAAATTTTAAGTACTGGATGAAAGTTACCGGATAAATTGATTTTTGGGACAAAAAAGCCTGATCTTGAGCGGTTAAATTTTGCTTTTAAAAACGCACTGCACATGAAACAACGCGTATACTCCCTGTTTATAATCCTGTTCTGCGGCGCTGCCGTCATGTCCGCCCAGACCAATCTGCTAACGACCAATCCACTGGCCGAGCAGATTTTTTTAGGCAATTATGATCCGGCTGATTATGCCCCGTCCACGGCGAGTCCTGCCCCGCCAGATCTTGCCATTCAGTTGAACAATCATATTTCGGCGGATAGTCTGCGCGCTTATATCATTCGCCTCAGTCAATTTGGCAACCGTAATTCCGGCTCGGACACTGTTTCATCCTTGTTTGGTATTGGTGCCGCACGCCGCTGGGTAGCGCAAAAATTCACCGAGTTCAGCGCCATTAATCAACAACGACTCATCGTTTCTTATTTTCAGTTCGATCAGGTTATTTGTGCTGCCGCGCAACACCGCAACATAATGGCCATCTTGCCGGGTTCCAATCCGCAAAGTGGTATTATCCTGGTGGAAGGGCATATCGACAGCCGTTGTAGTGGGTTGTGCGATATCAATTGCATCGCCGACGGCGTGGAAGACAATGCTACCGGTACTGCCCTGGTAATAGAATTGGCCCGCATTATGGCCCCTTATCAGTTTGAAAATACGATCATTTTCATGCTGCCGATCGCCGAAGAACAGGGCTTATACGGTGCAGACGCGTTTGCCAGTTATGCGCTGAATAAAAACATTCCGCTGCGCGCGGTGCTCAACAACGATGTAATCGGCGGCATTATCTGCGGCAAAACCTCCTCGCCACCTTCCTGCCCCGGCCTCAACGATGTAGACTCGACCAGTGTGCGCATGTTTTCCTCCGGCAGTTTCAACTCCAAACACAAACAACTATCGCGTTTTATCAAACTGGAATACCGCGAAAATCTGCTGGAAACAGTGGCGGTGCCCATGAATATTCGCATTATGTCGCCGGAAGACCGGAGCGGACGTGGGGGCGACCACATTCCCTTCCGCGAAAAAGGTTTCGCCGCCATGCGACTAACTGCCGCCAACGAACACGGCGATGCGAGTAATTCTACTGGTTATACCGACCGGCAACATACGTCCGATGACATCCTGGGTATCGATACTGATAACAATGGCGCGGTCGATTCTTTTTTTGTGGATTTCAATTACCTCGCCCGCAATACGGTTATCAATGCCAATGCCATCGCAATGGCCGCGCAAAATGTCGCGTTGCCAGCCGATTTTACGGCGGTGCGCAGTGGGAATCAATTAATCCTGAAGTTGCTGAACACGACGATAGATACGTTCACTTTCCGGATCGCTCTACGCTCGACTACCAACGACTGGGACACCGTGTATACCGTCACCGGCAATCAGGCGACCGTGCCCTGCAATGCCACCGGTTCGCTGTTCGCCAGTATCGCCGGCGTAGATACAGACGGGGTGGAAAGCCTGTTTTCCGGTGAAAAAATTGTGACTACCTCGGCAACGAATGATCCGGAGAACAGTGTGGATCAACGGAATATTCGCTTGTTGCAAAATCGGCCTAATCCATTCGACGAGGCTACCTGGATCTCATTTTGGGTGCAAGAAGTACCCGTTTATCGCAATGCTTCGATCGAAATCAGCGATATGCAGGGAAAATTGATTACTAAAATACCGGTCAAATTGCAGGCCGGTATGAACGAGATACTGTATACGCATGGTTATGGCGGGTCCGGTACTTTTACGTATTCGCTGGTAATCGATCAAAATACGGTGGATACGCGGCAGATGATTTTTGCAAATTGAATCCACCCTTATCGCAGGATGGCACTGATCTAAATAAAATAGTAAAAAGCAGATCGCCGGAAATTTTAAAAATCAGTTCACGGGTCATTATCCTGCCGTGACGGAGAAAATCCGTTTAATCCGTACGCCAACCCTGCCGCTACAAGCATTTTACCTTCAGCAAAGTTGGTACTCCGGCGTAGCCATCAATTGCACAATGGCTGCTTTTACGCGGTCGGTATGATTACTGCGATCGGTGTATGCTTCGAGTACTGCTGCTGGAAGGGTAGTCTTTGGCGCTTGCCATAGAAAGTCGGCGACGCTTTTTACTACTTGATCGTCAGGCGTTTGCGCAAATAATTTTACGATCGCATCCCAATCGATCGTCGCAGCAAAACGCTGGCGGGCGGCGCCTTTTTCGCCTTGCCCCATTTGCTGATCGTCGTCGGATTTGGTGCGCACATCCAGGTCGCTTTGCGCGAACAACAGTTGTGGAATGCGCAGGCGCAACATCAGCGAACTGCTGTCGATCCAGTCTTTGCCGCCCGGCCAACCGGCTACGTTCGGCGGGAAAAAGAGCACTTGTCCGAGCGCTTTTTCCAGTACGAGCTGGGTTTCCGGATTCGCTAGTTGCAGCGACAACGTGCGCCGCAGACCAACCCACAATTCTACCGGCGACTTGATGCGCGTACCCACATTTTCGGGCGCATAAAACCAGTCGCTGGTGACAATATCATCCAGCAATTGGATGATTTTATAGCCGCTGTCATAAAACCGGTCGCCCAGCCATTCGATGCGTGCTGTAGGGACTTTAGCATCATTTACGAGAAAGCGATACATTTTCCGGGCAATAAACCGGGCCGTTTCGCGCCGTTCGAGCAGCATATTCAACACATCGTCGCCGTCGAAATTGCCGGTTTTCCCAAAAATGGTTTTGCTGCCCGTGTCGTGGTCGCGTGGTCGGAAGACAAACTCGCCATTGAGGCGGAACGCCCAGCCGGTGAATGCGCGGGCGGCTTCTTTTACATCGTTTTCCGTATAATTGCCGCGACCTTGGGTAAAGAGTTCCATCACTTCGCGGGCAAAATTTTCGTTGGGATGCGCCTTTTTATTCTGTACATTGTTCAGGAACGCCAACATGGCCGCTGTTTTAGAAACGCCACGCAGCAGATCGCCGAAATTACCGAGTGCGTTGTCGCGTACGACCTGTAACAACTGTTGCTGGTACAAAATATTGATATTGCGGCTGGCGAAATGGCCGTGCCAGAACAGCGCCATTTTTTCCCGCAGCTGTGCTTTGGAATGGGTCATTTCTTCCAGCCAGAGCAGATTCAGACTTTTCAGGTCTTCGCGGCTTTGCTGGCGTACCTGCTTTTTTTCGGCGGCATCCAGTTCGCGGCGCTCCATTTTACCGGCTTCGCCAATCCCCATCAGCAATCCTTTTAACATGGTATCGGCTACGTCGAAAGCGACCGGTTGCGCCTGTGATTCCGCTTTTAACTGCAACCAGACCGATGCTTGTGGCAGCGATTGCCAATGCGTCCAGGTTTGTGGTTGCGGACCGAATCCGGTGCGCCAGAGCAAGTGTTGTAATTGCATGTCTATTGGTTTGAGTGACCCCATCCAGGGGTTATGCAGATTGCCTGAATAAGACCCCGAAATTGGCTGGACGTTTAATCAGCATGGCTACAGGAATGAAAAATTACCTGCGATAACGTGTCGAAATGGCTACCGGCGATGCCATTAATTCCTGTTCGTCAGCGTCCGGCATAGGAACGAACGCTAACTTTTATCCGTTTTCTTTGTTAAAAACGGAATAATCCGCGTTATTTTTGCAGTAACAACGCCGGCTGTCGTTAAAACGACCTTCCATAAATGCGCACTGCTGCCTAATACCCACAAGTTACACCACATGAATGACAATAAAAGAGCCAAGCGTGCAAAATTATTTTTTGCCGTACTACTTTTTACATTGCCGGTAATGCTGTTTGCACAAATCACGCCAGCCGACAGTTTATTACCGAAAGTCACCCTTCCCGACGCCATCGCCTATGCCCTGAAACGGCAACCCACTATTCAGCAGTCGCTGCTGGATGAACAAATAACGGCTGCCCGCATCAAAAACAAGCTGGCTGATTGGTACCCGCAGGTAAATTTTAATTATAATTTGCAGCATAATTTTTTGGTGCCGATAGCCATAATTGGTGGTAATACGGTCAAACTTGGCGTCGATAATACATCTTCTGGGCAATTTACCGCCTCGCAGGCGATTTTCAACCGCGATGTCCTGCTGGCAAAACGGACCCGGGAAGATGTTTTGTTGCAGGCATTGCAATCGACCAGCAGCGACAAGATCGACCTGGCGGTCAATATCTCCAAAGCATTCTACGACATCCTTTCGACCATGCAGCAGATCAAAGTGGCTGCTTCTAATATCATCCGGATTGAGCGGAGTTTGAAAGATGCGTTCAATCAATACAAGGCGGGCCTTGTCGACAAGATTGATTACAAAAGGGCGACCATCATTCTCAACAATACCAAGGCTTCCAAAAAGAGCAACGAGGACCTGCTGGTTGCCAAGTTGTCGTATCTGAAGTCGTTGATGAATTATCCGGAAAAACAGTATTTGAACATCGCGTACGACAGTCTGCAAATGGAACGCGAAATCGCGCTGGATACGTTGCAGCTGCCGAACTACCAGGCGCGTATTGAATATCGGCAACTTGAAACCCAAAAAAGGTTGCTGGAGGCCAATGTAAACTACAATAAATGGAGTTTTCTGCCTACGCTTTCGGCCAATGGTGCCTACAACCTGAACTTTCAGAACAATAACCTGGGCGAACTATACAGCCAGAATTTTCCGAACTCTTATATCGGTCTTACCCTCGGTTTGCCGATTTACCAGGGCGGCAAAAGAAAGACCAATATTATGGTGGCGGAACTGGAATTGCGCCGCAATGAACTCGATCTGCGGTACCTCGAAAATGGCGTGAATGCGGCATACGCCCAGGCATTGGCCATTTACAAAAGTAACCTCACCAACTACCTGGCCCTGAAAGAAAACGTGGAGATTGCGCAAGAAGTGTACGATGTGCTCCAGTTGCAATACCGTTCGGGCGTAAAAACGTATCTGGAAGTGCTGACTTCTGAAACCGATTTGCGCACGGCACAGATCAATTATTTCAATGCGGTCTATGTGTTGCTGGCCAGCAAAATAGATGTGCAAAAATCGCTGGGCCAAATCAATTATTAATCTGCATATATTTCAAATGACGACCATGTTTATCAAAAAGATAAGTACCGTGGCAGGACTTGCGGCAATTATTTTGCTCGCGGCCTGCGGCGAAAAGAAAACGGCCGCGCCACCGCCCCCGCCGCCGGCAAAGGTGACGATAGAACCGGTTAAGTTCAAAAAGGCCGCCTATTTTGACGAGTATCCGGCTACGGTCAATGCGCTCAACCAGGTCGAATTGCGGCCGCAGGTGAGCGGTTTTATTACCGGGGTGCATTTCAAGGATGGCGACCGCGTGCGGAAAGGGCAATTGTTGTATTCTATTGACGATCAATTGTATGCTGCCAATTACCAGCAGGCCGTCGCCAATCTGCAGGTGCAACAGGCCAACCTCAACAAGGCCGAAAAAGACGCCAACCGCTACCACGAACTCGATAAAAACGACGCCATCGCCAAACAACTGGTGGACAATGCGGACGCTGCGCTGGAAGTGACCAAAAAACAGGTAGCTGCGGCTAATGCTAATATTCAGGCCGTGCAAACCAATGTCAAATACACCAAAGTGTACGCGCCATTCGACGGCGTGATCGGCATCTCCCTGGTAAAAAACGGCACGGCAGTCACCGCCGGTCAATCCATTTTAAACACCGTTTCCTCCGACCGCGAACTGGCGGTAGACATCAATATCGACCAGAAGGAAATTTACCGTTTCACCACCATGCTCCATGCCAAACAAACCGCCAAGGATTCGACATTTTCGCTGGCTTTTGGCAACGATGTGTATCCGTTCCCCGGCAAACTTTCGCTGCTCGACCGCACGGTGAATCCGCAAACCGGGACGATCAAAGCACGGCTTATTTTCCCCAATACCAAGAATCTGCTTATCGCCGGTATGAACGGTACGGTGCGTATCCGCAACAACGCCAGCGCCAACTCCATTCTGATCCCTTACAAAGCCGTCACCGAGCAATTGGGCGAATTTTTTGTATACGTCCCGAACGACAGCAACAAGGTTTCGCAACGCAAAGTCGTGCTCGGCAAACAGATCGACCGGGATGTGATCATCACCGCAGGACTTACGGAAACCGATAAAGTAGTCGTGGAAGGCGTACAAAACCTGCGCGAAGGCGCGCTGATCAATCCGGCACCACCAGCAGGAATGCCCCCAGCGACCAGCCCCCAGAAGCAATAAATCAAGGTACCATTTCAGTGGTAAAGCAACTTCCTCATGATTGCAGATACTTTTATAAAACGGCCGGTTACGGCCATCGTCATATCTATTGTCATTGTGCTGGTAGGATTGATTTCCATGATCAATCTGCCGATTGCACAGTATCCTGATATCACGCCGCCGACGGTCTCCATCACCGGCAACTTCACCGGTGCCGACGCGCAAACCGTCGAACAAACCACTACCACCGCCATCGAAACCCAAGTGAACGGTGCGCCCGGTATGACCTATATGTCCAGCAACAGTACTTCCAGCGGACAAAGCAGCATCAATGTCAATTTCGAGATCGGCACCGATGTGAACAATGCGGCGATCGAAGTGCAGAACCGGGTGAGTATCGCCCAGCCGAGCCTGCCGGATGCCGTAAAACGCCTGGGACTTACCGTGCGCAAGCGGAGTCCGAGTATCATGGTCGCGCTGGCATTTTATTCACCCGAAGGTACGCACGACGCCACTTTCATCGGTAATTATGCCAATATCTATGTAAAAGACGCCCTGCAACGGGTCAAAGGCGTGGGTGACATTGTCTCCCGGGCCGACGAATTCGGGATGCGAATCTGGCTCAATCCGGAAAATCTGGCGAATCTGGGCATGGCCACGACCGATATTCTGGCGGCATTGACCGAACAAAATCTACAGGTGGCCGCCGGCACAGTCGGTGGCAATCCGCAACCGGCCGCCCAGACCTTCGAATATAGCGTGCTGACCAACAGCCGGATTAATACGAAAGAACAATTTGAAAATATCATCGTGCGCACGGAGCCGGCGACCGGTACGGTGGTATACCTGAAAGATGTCGCGCGGGTGGAACTGGGAAAATTCGATTACGGTTCCAATGCTTTTGTCAACGGGAAACCGGCGGCATTTGTGCTGATTTACCAGGCACCGGGTGCGAATGCCCTGTCTACTTTTGAAGGCATCAATAACGCGCTGGCCGAATTGAAAAAATCCTTCCCCAAAGATATCGACTATGTGATGCCGCTGGAAACCGTCACCGTGGTGAAAGTTTCCATGAATGAAGTATTGTATACGCTGTTCGAAGCCTTGATCTTGGTAATCTTGGTGGTATTCCTGTTTTTGCAAAGCTGGCGGGCCACGTTGATCCCGGTATTGGCGATCCCGGTGTCGCTGATCGGTACGTTTATTTTCTTTATTCCCTTCGGATTTACCATCAATACCTTGACCCTTTTTGCCTTCGTACTGGCCATTGGGATTGTGGTCGACGACGCAATTGTAGTGGTGGAAGCCGTGCAGCATTACATAGATCACGAGAAATTATCGCCCGCCGAAGCCACGAAAAAAGCGATGGATGATATTTCCGGGCCGGTTATTGCGATCGCGTTGATCCTGGCCGCCGTATTCGTGCCGGTTGGGTTTATTCCGGGTATCGTCGGGCGGCTGTACCAGCAGTTTGCCATTACCATTGCGGTATCGGTGATTATTTCGGCCTTTGTGGCCCTGTCGCTGACGCCCGCTTTATGTTCGATCATGTTGAAGCCCTCGAAAGGCGAGCAGGACCGGAAGAACATGCTGGAAAAATTCTTTGCCTGGTTCAACCGGGGTTTTAATCGCGTCAACCGCGCTTACACCCGGGGTGTCGGCAGATGGATCCGTGCAACTCCGCTGGTGTTAGTAATGATGATATGTCTGTTTGTCGGTTTGTATTTCCTGTTTCAAAACAAGCCCTCCGGATTTATTCCGTCGGAAGATGAAGGGCGGATCTTTGTGACCTATGAGATGCAGGAAGGCGCTTCGACCAACCGAAGCAAGGAGATGTTGTTGCAGATACAAAAAAGGATCAGCAACATTCCAGGTGTAAAAACCGTGGGTGGACTGGCTGGTCTGAACATCATCAGTTTCTCCAATAAATCCAACGCCGGTACTATTTTCGTGCTGTTGAAACCGTGGGATGAGCGCAAAAGCAAATCTTTAGAGGCCAAAAGCATCATGGAGCAAATCCAGAAGAGTACGGCCGATATCAAAGAAGCGCGTATCCTGGCCGTAGGTCCACCGGCTATCCCGGGGCTGGGGGCTACCTCGGGTTTCACCTTTGAATTGCAACAGACCACCAGTACCGACGATATACAACAGTTTGAAGCCGTATCGAAGAAATTCCTGGGTGCCTTGAATCAACGGCCGGAAATAGCCCGCGCATTTACTTTCTTTACCGCCCGCACCCCGAGTTACCAGGTCGATGTGGACAAGGAAAAAGCCAAAAAACTCGGCGTTTCGGTAGCCGATGTGTACAGCACGATGTCCACGCTGCTGGGCAGCAGTTATGTCAACGACTTCAGTTTATATGGCCGGAATTTCCGGGTAGTCGCCCAGGCCGACAGCACCTATCGCGCTTCGATCAGTGAGATCGATAAATACTACGTGCGCAACAGCCGGGGCGGCATGGTGCCGCTTGGTTCCCTGGTAACGGCAAAAGTGGTGGAAAGTCCATCGCTGATTTCGCACTACAACATTTACCGGTCGATCGAGATCAACGGTACACCCAAGCCGGGTTTCAGTAGCGGACAGGCCATTGAGGCGTTGAAAGAAGTAGCGGCGCAGACCTTGCCTGCCGGTTACGGCTACGAGTTTTCCGGTCTTAGCCGCGAGGAAGTGCAGGCCGGCAGCAGTTCAGCGATGATCTTCGGCATTTCGATCATCTTTGTATTTCTGTTCCTGGCCGCCTTGTACGAGAGTTGGTCGATCCCGTTTTCGGTGTTGTTCGCGGTGCCGATCGGCGCATTTGGCTCCATTCTTACACTCACGTTCCTGCCCAACATCAGCAATAATATCTATGCGCAGATCGGGCTGATCACCCTGATCGGTCTGGCGGCCAAGAATGCCATCCTGATCGTGGAATTTGCCAAAGAGCGGGTTGATCGGGGCGTCGGGATTGTAGATGCCACCTTGCAGGCGGTTGATCTGCGGCTGCGGCCCATCATCATGACTTCACTGGCCTTCATTCTCGGGGTATTACCCCTGGTTTTCGCCAGCGGCGCAGCGGCAGAATCGCGCAAAACAATCGGCTGGACGGTTTTTGGCGGCATGTTGTCGGCGACGACACTGGCGATTTTTGTGGTGCCGGTGTTGTTCGTGCTGATTACGAAGGTGGCGTATGGGCGGAAGGGGAAGGGTTAGATAGTCGGGCGAAGCCAGCGACACAACCTTTTATGCGAAAGGCCAGTGGTTATACAATTGTCCGAATTTCGGCCTGATTTGTCTCACAAATCGCACAACGATACCCAAGTCAAAAACAAAAAAGGCTAACATTCTGACAATCAGATTGTTAGCCTTTAAAGTTGTGATCTCGATGGGATTCGAACCCATGACTCCTTGATTAAAAGTCAAGTGCTCTACCGGCTGAGCTACGAGATCGACCTTAGGTGCTTTTCAAAAGCGGGGCAAAGATACATGTATCCGGTTCAGAAAAACAAATAATCTGAAAAAAAAATCCAATTTTAATTTGGAATTGGGGGCTCCAAAGCCGCCTAATCGCAAATTTGTTTCGGTACACACCAAAACCTGCCCACAATCGGCGTTCAACAGTTATCTTTGTCGAACTATTGGACAACGAGATTCGTTGATGCTTCTGCGCGCTGTGCGCTTAAATTTCATGTTATGGAAAGTATCCGTCAAAAACAGATTGGAGAGATGATTCGCCGCGACTTCGGGATGATTCTGACCGAAGAAGGCAGTTATATTTATGGCCGCGATAAATTAGTCACCGTAACCGATGTAAAAATGACGCCCGACCTGCTGGTCGCTAAAATTTATATCAGTGTGTATGGCACCGAAAATAAACAGGAAGTAATCCTTGAACTGGAAGACAATTACCCGCGCCTGCGCCAGGCACTTTCCAGCAAAGTAGGTAAACAAATGCGCCGCGTACCGGATATCCAATTTTTCCTGGATGAAACTATGGATGAAATGTACCGCGTAAATGCGCTGCTCAACCGGGTCAGCAACGAAGACGAAGGGAAACAATAAACCGTAGGATGTTTATAATCAGCCTGTTATCTCTTCAGCCGTCTGCCTAACACCGATATGTCGTACGACCATTCATCTGCGATCCAGCCGCCCCGGCAGCTGCCGATTGAAAGTATTTCCGCCGGCGCCGGCAGTGGCAAAACCTATACGCTCACCGGCCGCATGGTCGATTTACTGCGCAACGGCACCCGGGCAAGCGGCATTTTAGCCACCACCTTTACCAAAAAAGCCGCCGCAGAATTGCAGGAACGCGTGCGGGTGCGTCTGCTGGAAGCAGGACTCACCGAACCGGCGAATGAACTGGGCAGCGCGCTGATTGGCACGGTTCATAGTATCGGAACACGGCTTTTGCAGCGTTTCGCTTTTGAAGCCGGCGTATCGCCGCTGGTGGAAATCATCGCCGACGGCGATGAACAGCGGCTGTTCAATGAGTCGCTCGCACAAGTGCTCACGGAAGTGCGGATCGAAACGATGAATCGCCTCGCCGACCGGCTGGGGCTCACCAAAAAATCCATCGGCGAGCCCTACGACTGGCGGCGCAGCATCCGCGAACTCACCGATGTAGCACGCGCCAATAATTTCTCGCGGGCGGTCTTAGAAATCAGTAAACAGCGATCCTGGGCCAGTTTTGAGCAACTCCTGCCGCCCGCGCAAACGACCGACGACCTCACCTGGCACAATCGCCTGATCAATAGCCTGGAACAAACCGCCGCTGCCCTGGATAACAACTCGGCCGACACGACGAAAACAACCCGTGAAGTAGCCGAATTGCTGCGTTCCACCCAAAATCAATTGAAGTGGCGCGGCGAACTGTACTGGCACGAATGGGTGAAAATCGCCAAATGTACCCCGGGAGCCAAAAGCCGCGATTTGTTCGACGACCTGAAAAACCTGGCGTTGAGCCACGACGAGCATCACCAGTTCCGCGCCGATGTACACGCCTACATTAATATGGTGTTCGACATCGCTATGGATGCGCTGGGCGAATACGAACAATATAAAAAGAAACGCGGCCTGATCGACTACACCGATATGGAAACGTACGTAAGTAGTCTGCTGCGTGTGCCCAGTGTGCAGGATATTCTACGGGAAGAACTGGATTTGCTGCTGGTAGATGAATTTCAGGATACCTCCCCGATTCAACTCGACATCTTTTTGCAACTGAGCCGCCTGGCCAAACGATCCATCTGGGTGGGCGATCCCAAACAAAGTATTTATGGTTTTCGCGGTGCCGAGCCGGCCCTGATGCAGGCCATTATCCGCGCGACCGGTGGCGTGCGCGACGAAAACATCCTCAAAACTTCCTGGCGCAGCCGCTCCGATATCGTCCATGCCGTCAATGCGATCTTTTCACGCGCCTTTCCCGATCTGCCCAAAGACCAGGTGGTGCTGGATGCCGCTTTTACGGCTGACCAAGAGCACTCGTTCGGGGCCGGACAAAGTGTGATCCACTGGCATTTTCGCAATGAACTCGACGAAAAAAAAGTCCCCGGACAACCCTGGCTGGATAATTGCATCGCCGATCAGATCCAGACTTTACTAGCGCGTAAAGTCTTGATTTTCAATAAAAAAAGAACCGAAACCTGCCCGATTCGCCCGGGTGATATCGCTGTATTGTGCCGCAGCAACAAAGGTTGTCTGGATATGGCGGAAGCGCTGCACCGCACGGGGCTCAAAGCCGCCATTGCGCGCAACGGTTTGCTCGAAACGCCGGAGGTTAAATTGATCCTGGCTTGTCTGCGCTACCTGCTCAATCCCAAAGACCAACTCAGCACGGCGGAAATACAATTGCTGGCCGGTGAAAAGTCGTTGGAAGAAGTCATCAACGAACGCGTGCACGCGCTCGCTCAAACAGAAGGCGAGCCCAATCCGGTCAATCCCGACAGCCTGGGCGCAGGGTTGCGGTTATTGCGGCCGCGCATCGCCGATTTATCCGCCTCGGAGATTCTGATTTTATTGTACGACACCCTCGATCT
Organism: Chitinophagales bacterium; assembly: GCA_038203695.1. Lineage (GTDB taxonomy): Bacteria > Bacteroidota > Bacteroidia > Chitinophagales > Saprospiraceae > M3007. Next base: position 23,286 of record JBBRDQ010000004.1, on the reverse strand, counting down.
GCGCCGGCTGGCAGTACGTCTTGGCAATCCGACCCGCACGCTCGACAACTTGGACCGCTTGCGCCGGTATGCCCTGGATTATGAATCGGCCTGCAACCGCCTGCACTCTGCCGCTTCTTTAGGCGGGTTTTTACTGTGGCTTAATCAGTTGGCGGAGAACGACCGCGATGCACAGGGTTCCGGCGAAAGCGACGATGCCGTGAAGGTCTTAACCTACCACCGCAGCAAGGGGCTGGAATTCCCGGTCACGATTTGTCATGCGCTCGACCAGCCTGTCAAGGAGCAGGTCTGGGGTATCAACCTGGTGTCGGAAGTAGCCGAACCGGATCTGGACAACATTCTGGGCAACCGCTGGCTGCGCTTTTGGGTGAATCCATATTCCGATCAACTCAAAAATACCCGGTTGGACGAAACGTTGCGCCAGCGTACGGCCTGGACGGAAGCCACCCGAACTGCGCTTGCCGAGGAAGCGCGGTTGTTGTACGTGGGCCTGACCCGCGCCCGCGATTACCTGGTTTTTCCGACGACTGCCAAAGGCACGAAATGGCTGAACCGCGTGTTCAATCACGGCGACGAAACCATCCCTACGCTCGATCCCTACGCCGACGAAACGCCGTTTTACCACGGCAGCGAGCCGATTCGCTGTGAGAATGAGCCTTTGTACAAACCCAAAGATTTTCCGGAAAGCCTGCCCGATGCCACGCCTGTATCTTTTCACGCCGCACGTTGGGGACAATACGCCGGTGCGCGGCCGTCGCTGCTGATCGATCCGACCCAGGAATTATCGCCCGGTTTTGAGCCAAAATTCGGCGATCCACAGTCCTTTGCCGCCTGGATGGAATTTAAAGGCGATTATATGCCGGCTTTGGGCAAAGCGGTACAGGCTTTTTTCCTGGCCGACAACCTGTCGCTGGCCCCCACGGAACGGCTGGCAATGGCGCACAAGCAACTGGAAATACGTCGCGTAACCGCAATGATTACGCCGGAAGCCTTGGTACAGCAATCCACCGCATTCCGGCAATTTTTAACCGGGCAATTTTCACCGGAGCGAATCTTGGTTAAATACCCTTTGGAAGGCTGGCAAGGTCAGCGACAAATACGCTTGGAAACCGATTTTTTGGTAGAAAGCGCGCAGCAAATTACGATACTCCGCAGCGCAAATTTCGCCGAAGGCATGAAAAAATGGCGACAGCAGGCGCAAATAGCCGCGCAGTGGCTCGGTTGGGAACGCACCCTGCTGCGCACGGCTTTCCCGGGAATGCCGTTGCAATTCTGGGTGGTCTTCCCGATTGAAGGACAAATAGTGGAAGTGCGGTTGTAGGAAATTTTCCTGTATACTGTTTCGGTTTATACCGGATAGATTTGCGCCATCGTGTAGGCAAAGATGGCAAAAACAACGCTACCGATCAGTACACCGTAGGCCAGCGGCCGGTCGTCGCTGGTCGCATATAAAAAAATACCCGCCGCAACACCGCCGATCGCAACGACCGAATAGTGAAAAATGTATTGGACGCCGCAAAAAACCGCGAAGACTAAAATGGCGCGAAGCAGGGTAGGTAGGACTAATTTCATGCGTTGTGTGCTTTTATGCTGCAAATCTCTATAAAATTATCTGTAAAACCCTTAACAGTAATTTAATTGCCGGTTTTTAAGGGGTGTACTAACTTTGTTCTATTTCATAAAACAATTAACTGCCATGAAAATTCCTACCCTGCTTTGTACGCTGTTTTTTTCGGCCACGCTTTGTTTTTCACAAACTACTACGCCCAAAGATTCTACTTGTTGGCGGTATGCGCAGATAATTAGCAGTACCTTCATGAAAACCAGAATTGACTATGGCCAAAATCCACTCGGCTGGTTCAAAGCGCCGGAAGAGTGGATTGATACAGCAACCGGTAAACCGGTCGTTTTTCGCAGCGCTATCGATGCGTTGAATCATATGTCGGCATTGGGATGGGAACTGGTGCAATCTTACGAGACAACGGAAGCCAGCAATTATCTGCGTTTTCTGTTGCGAAGAAAGGAGCGTATTATTAGATAAACAGCAGTGTCTGCCGGTTTACGAATGAATGTCCGATACCCCGCTCGCTGTATTCACCACCGCTATACATTTTAACTCGATCGCAATGGGCGTGGGTAAGCGATCAATACCGACCGTGGTGCGACAAGGCTGATTGTCCTGAAAATACTCCGCGTAAATCCGGTTGAAAGTGTGGAAATCGCGTTCCATATCGGTCAGAAAAACGGTGACATCCACCAGGTCTTCCCAGCGCGCGCCGGCGGCTTCCAGCACGATCCGCACGTTGCTTAATACGGAACGAACCTGCGCTTCAAAATCAAATACCGTGTAATTACCCGCCGGACTGCGTTGCAGACCCGGTACGCCATCGGTCTGCGGATCGCGCGGCCCGATGCCGGACAGGAACAACAGATTGCCCACGCGCCGGGCATGGGGATAGAGGCCAACTGGTTTTGGCGCCGCAGAAGCGTCGAATTTTTCAGATGATTCCATTATATATCTTCTTGATAATGAAAGGTTTATTATTCAATTTTGGATTTTAAAACGCCCCGCTGCAAACGCGTCTCGATTATATCGCCACGCTGAACCTGTTGTGCATCGGTTAGCACTTTACCATTGTGCAACGTCAGGCTGTATCCCCGGCGCAGCACATTTTCGGGTTGCAAAGCACTGCAAAATAACTCCACCCGCTCCAGCGCTGCGGACGTGTTGCGCAAAATCTGACGGGTCAAAAGTGGCAGTTTTTCCGCAGTCGCATCCAGGTTGCTCGTAGCACTTCGGATGCGTTGACGGGTGGCAAAGTGTAATGCCTGCTCCACCCGTGCAACCTGAAGATGGCCGGCTTTTAGATGGAAATCGCCCAGTAACCGGATTTGCCCGGCCAATTCCAGCAGGTAATTTTCAAAGAAAAGATTGTGCTGTAAAATAAAATCAGCCACAGCAGTAGGGGTTTTTAAAGCCGTATGCGCCACCAGATCCAGCACGGTCGAATCGATATCATGGCCAATGCCGGACAATACCGGAACGGGGCACAACGCTACCGCCCGGCACAGTTCCAGGCCGTCGAATGCCGCCAGATCGAGCCGTGCACCGCCGCCGCGAATGATGACCACGCAATCAAAATACATACTGCGCGCCGCTACTTTCGCCAGCGCGACCTGCAATTCCTCCTCCGCGCGCTGCCCCTGTACAGCCGCATTAAAAAATTCACAATCAAACTGATAGCCGAAGGCATTCGCCGTCAATTGCTCCCGAAAATCCTGAAAACCCGCCGCGCCTTCCGACGATATAATGGCAATGCGCTGCAAAACAGCGGGTAGCGGGCGCGTGCGATTGCGCTCCAGCAGACCGGCCTGCTGCAAGATTTGAATGACCTGGCGACGGCGCAATTCCAGCGCGCCGAAGGTATGCGCGGGATCGAGGTCGACAATTTGCAGTTTCAGTCCGTAACGCTCATGGAAATCGACCCGGACGCAAATTTTTACCGCCATGCCATCGCGCAGCACCGCATCTGCATCGGGGCCATAGACTTGGCGCAACCGCCGGTAATCATTCGACCAAAGTGTGGCAGAGGCCTGGGCGATCAGATCGTTGTCGGGCCCTTTCTCCACCAGATCGAGGTAAAAATGCCCGCGCGACTGACTCACCTGGGCGATCTCCGCTGCAATCCAGATGGGTTGCTGAAAATTCAGCGCCAGCACCCGGCGAATGAATTCGTTCAGATCGTACAGGCTAGACATCTTTGCTGAATTGGAATAAAAAGTGCAGCATAAAACAATAGATCACTTTTGTAAAAATGCCTTGGCGCGGGCATCGGCATTTTCACGCACATTCATGTAGTATAAATTAAAATCACCGATGTGGTAATTTTTGCGGCGGAAAAGTATGCTGCCCGGGAATTTCGGCTTGTTGCAAAGCAAAATGCCTTTACATACTTCCGCATCGACAATGGCCGGCCGCACGACTGTAAATGGCCGCACAACTCCACCGAGATTGGCCGCTTTAGGAACGTATTTGCCGGGTTCGGTAGTCCAGTTGAGTGGATTGGTGCAGACGATTTCTGGTTGATCAGCTCTCTTTCGGCCGTACTTCTTTTCCCAGGTGCGCCAGGTGCAAAAGCAGTCCGTTTGATCGGGCATTTCGCAAGGCGGCAATTTGGTAAAAAAATCATTGGGCACCGGCCATCCGACAATGTAAGCGCCCACCAGTTTTTTTTGTAAATCGCGGTTTTCTACCAGGTCGCGCAGCAGGAACATGGCATGTCGCGCACCTTGGCTGTGTCCGGCGATGATAAAGGGGCGACCTTTATTCTCGTGCTCGAGGTAATATTTAAAAGCGGCTTTTATATCGGTGTAAGCGGTGTCCAGGGCCTGCTGGTTCGATTTTTTGTCTTTCCCGTAAAACACATGCAGATGTGCCTGTCGGTAGCGCGGCGAAAACACCCGTCCGGCCCCGTTGAAAATGGACGCCTGAAAAAGAATCGCGCTTTCATCGGTCTTTTTATTCAGTTTTGCATCGTCGACCGCTGCATTCCACTGCTTTTCATACCGTTTGGAGCCGATATAAGTGGTGGGATAGAGAAAGAATACATCGACTTGCGCAGTCGCCTGTTTATCGAGCAAATCGGGGGTCGGTGTTTGGTCGGCCGGGTCTTTTTTATCGGGGTGAGCAGCCCAGTTATCAAGGGCGGCATAATTGGGAGCAGGCGGCGTTTTTCGCGCATCGAAAGCCATTTTTGGATGCACCAGACAGCTGGAAAACAGTAGGCCAAGAACTGCGGCGAGGTATATTTTTCTCATTGGAAAATAGAACGGAGTATTTATAACAACATACGTGAGTTCAAATAATAAAGATTTCATTCCAGCTGAAATCAGCGGCATGTATCACTTATTTATTTGACAATCAATTTTTTATCTGATAATCGGATTGAATGGTACTCGGATCCCGGAAAGAAATTACCCAGAGTCCGCCGAAGGTAAGCAGTCCATTGAGCAGGATAGTGAGGAAGCCGACATCGACATGTATCCAGGTTTTCATGGCCCATTCAATCGCAAAAGTCAGGAAGGGTGATGCGACGCAGATCGGCAACACGAACCGGTCGCGTACGCTCAGGTTCGTAAACAATCCGAAGGCGAAAAGGCCCAATAGCGGACCGTACGTATAGCCCGCATATTTCATGATCAGGTCGATCGTAGAGCCTTCGGTAAAGTAGTACAGGACGAGAATAATCAGCAAAAATGCGCCGGAAAAGCCGAGGTGTACCCACGTGCGCTGTTTTCGCTGTGCCTGCTCCGTGGCTTCATCCTGCCCCCAGACTTCATGCCCGTCCGCGTCGTAGCCGAGGTGGGCTTGCTCTTTCTTTTCAAAATGCAAAAAATCGACACAAAACGAAGTGGTAAGTGCCGTCAAAGCAGAATCTGAACTGGCGAACGTGCTGGCGATCAACCCCAGAATAAAGAAAACTCCCACCGTCACATTGAAATGATTAAAGGCCAGTTGCGGGTACAATTGATCGGTCCGGGCCGGGATCGGCAAGCCCAGCGAAGAAGCATAGGTATACAACAACGCACCCAGGACCAGAAAAAAGAAATTGATAACGACCAGGTAAATACAGAAAACGAACATGTTTTTCTGGGCCGAACGCAGGTCTTTGCAGGCCAGATTTTTCTGCATGAGATCCTGATCCAGTCCGGTCATGGCGATTGCCACCAGTGCGCCGCTGATAAATTGCTTGACGAAGTGATTGGGATTGCCCAGAAAATTGTCCCAGAAAAAAATCTGTCCGTAGCGGCTGCCCATTACATTCGAGACAATGCTTCCGCTGGTCATATTGAGGGCATTGCCGATCGAATACACCGTAAACGCCAGTGCCGCCAGGAAAAAGGTGGTCATAATGGTATCGGTCCAGATGATCGTTTTCAGACCGCCTTTATAGGTGTAACTGTAAATAAGTCCCAGCATCAGCGCGGCAGTCACCGGCAAAGGCACGCCCAATGGACCAAAAACAAAGGTTTGCAAGACACTTGCCGCCAGGAATAAACGCGCTGCCGAACCGACCGTGCGGGAAATTATAAAAAACGCGGCGCCGGTTCGATAAGACATCCTGCCCAGTCGCTGTTCCAAATAGCCATAAATAGAGGTCAGGTTCAGGCGGTAATATAAAGGCATAAGGACGGTCGCGATGAAAAAATAGCCGACCAAATAGCCTAATACGATCTGAAAATAGGAGAAGGCCATATTGGGGCCAGTCGATCCTACTTTTCCGGGAATGGCAATAAACGTCACGCCACTGATGCTGGTACCGATCATGGCATACGCAATGATCCACCAGGGCACTTTGCGATTGGCCAGAAAAAAGCCGGCATTGCCGACGTTGCGCCCCGTGAACCAAGCCACCCCCAGCAGCATCGCAAAATACAGCAGCATGATAACCAGAACAAGCGTAGGCGTAAGTTGTGACATGTAAACTTGCTTTAGGTAGTGTCGGGCGTATTTGGAAAGTCGGCAAAAGTAGATGTTTTCACCCAGAACATTTTTTGCAATCCCGATACCATCAAAAATTTGGCGTATCGCAATAAATCATGGATGAATTTTACGATTTCGAATTTGGCATTATTTTCATTTCCAATTTTAATTTTAAAATTACTTAACAAAAAACCTGTTTACAGATTATAATTTGGTTAAAATTTTTATAGTACCTTTGCGCCCTAGTTTTTCACTTAAAACGTTACCTAGTATTATGACTTTGAATCAACTCGTGGAAGCAATCGATGCCCAGGTACTCTCTGGCGATATCATCGGCGCTTTCAATCAATTCGCCGCCGACGATTGTGTGACCCACAGCGGTCCACACGATATCACCCACAGCAAAGCCCAGAAAATGGAAGGTTTGCGCTGGTTTTTTGCCAATGTTGCGCGCACCAACCGCATTGAGCGTCAAGCCGTTAAAGTTGGCAAAAACGCCACAGATTCGCAATTTATTTTTGACTTCACCGATCACCAGGGCAACAGCCTGGTTTACAGCGAAGTAATCCGCCGGACCTGGGCCAAGGACCGCATGGTCGAAGAGCAATACCTGCTCGGCCATTATATCGAGCCGGCAACACCGGTGGCTACCGCAAAAGCACCTGCTGCTAAAACACCCGCAGCCAAAGCGCCGAAGGCAGCTGCCCCAAAAGCCGCCGCTGAACCAGCCGCCGCTAAAAAAACGACGGCTAAAGCCACCACCGCACCGGCTCCGGCCAAAGCGCCAAAAGCCGCCGCCGCTACTGCCGACGATCTGACGCTGATCGAAGGAATCGGACCCAAAATCGCTGAACTGCTCAACGCTGCCGGTATTAACACGTTCGCCAAATTGGCTACCACTAAACCAACCGCGATCAAAACGATCCTGGACGCTGCCGGCAAACGGTACCAAATGCACGATCCTGCTACTTGGCCGAAACAATCGGCCCTGGCGCGCGACGGCAAAACGGCTGAATTGAAACAACTGCAAGCCGAATTGAAAGGCGGGAAATAGAGTAATTACGAATTGAGAATTACGAATTACGAATTGAAAACATGAAATTAACCATCTTTTCCGTTCGTAATTCGTAATTCGCAATTCGTAATTAATTTACCTTTGCGGAATGAATCACACTGCGCGTACCCTTAAAGTTTACAACAGCCTGCACGGCAAAAAGGAAGAATTCACCCCAATCACCCCCGGTCTCATCGGGATGTATGTGTGCGGGCCGACTGTTTACAGCGATGTTCACCTTGGCAATTGCCGCACTTTTGTCAGCTTCGATATCATCTACCGTTATTTGTTGCATCTTGGTTACAAGGTGCGCTATGTCCGTAATATTACCGACGTCGGTCACCTGACCGACGATGGCGAAGACCGGATGGCCAAAGGTGCCAAAGTTGCGCAACTCGAGCCGATGGAAGTGGCCCAGCAGTATACCGTGGGCTTCCACGATATGATGCGGATTTTCAACACGTTGCCACCCAGCATCGAACCGCTGGCAACGGGGCATATTCCCGAACAGATTGACATGGTCGAAGCAATTATCAAGCATGGCTACGGGTACGAACGCAACGGATCGGTGTATTTCAACGTCCGCAAATTTGACGCGGAAAACCCGCATATTTATGGTCAACTCTCCGGCCGCGTGCTGGATGAATTGCTGCAGGAAACGCGTGAAAACCTCAAAAGTCAGGACGAAAAAAACGATCCGGCCGATTTTGCCATCTGGATGAAAGCCCGTCCAGGCGATATTATGGTCTGGAAAAGTCCCTGGTCGGTCGGGTTTCCCGGCTGGCACCTGGAATGCTCGGCCATGAGCACCAAATATCTGGGACCAACTTTCGATATTCACGGCGGCGGCGGCGACTTGAAATTTCCACACCACGAAAATGAAGTGGCCCAAAATCATGGCGCGTGCGGTTGCGCGCCGGCCCGCTATTGGTTGCACGCCAATATGCTGCTCCTGAACGGCAGGAAAATGAGCAAAAGCGACGGCAATACCATTACGCCTACCCAGTTATTTACCGGGGATAGTCCTTTTGTGACCAAAGGTTATACGCCGATGGCATTGCGCTTTTTCATGTTGATGGCGCACTATCGCAGTACCCTGGATATTACCGACGATGCGTTGCAAGCCGCCGAAAAAGGCTTCCGCAAACTGATGGAGATCTATAAATCATTGTCAGCGCTACCGGCTGTAGACGGACCGGCCGATGCACCCGCCAACCGGGAGATCGAAGATTTGATCGCGCAGGCATACGCTGGCATGGACGATGATTTCAATACCGCTGTCGCCTTGGCTTCGCTCAACGAACTGGGCGGCTATATCAATAAGTTGACCAATAAACAACTGGAAACCAGTGCTGTATCTGCTGCTACCATCCAAATACTGCGGGAAACTTTCGATATTTTTATTTTCAAAATCTTCGGATTGCAGGAAGAAGCAACCGGTGGAGATGATGCAACGGTAGACGGATTGATGGACCTTATCCTGGATATGCGTACGCAAGCCCGCACCCAAAAAGACTGGACTGCCAGCGATAAAATCCGCGATGGCCTGGCGTCGGTTGGGATTCAGGTGAAAGACAGTAAAGAAGGCGTGACCTGGAGCAAAATATAATGCGTACGTTACACCGTTCCTAACCTGCTATCGCACCCGTTCCGCTCACTCAAAAGTCCATCATACCATGACCAATTATTTTTTCAGCCGCATTGTACTGTTGACCTGCGCTGTGGGTTTGTTCAGCGCGGTCAGTTGCCGGAACGAGCCAAAGATCACGCCCGCTAAAGTAACCACGCCGGCAGGGCCAATGATGCCTACTCCCACTTTCAATGCCGATTCTGCTTTTGTTTATGTCAAAAAACAAGTCGATTTTGGACCACGCGTGCCCAATACTGAAGCGCATCGCAAATGCGCAGCCTGGCTGAGCCAGTCATTTAAACAACACGGGCTCAACGTGGTCGAACAGCGTTTTAAGGCGACGCATTATAAAGGTACCGAGTTCGATTGTGTGAATATTATTGCGCGGTACAAACCCGATAACCCACGCCGCATTCTGCTTGCTGCGCACTGGGACAGCCGTTTTCAGGCCGATCAGGACACTAAAAATCCTGCGAAGCCAATCCTGGGCGCAGATGATGGCGCCAGCGGCGTAGGTATTCTGCTGGAAATTGCCCGCACGCTGGAAAAAAGCGGCGTAGATATCGGGGTGGATCTGATTTGTTTTGATGCGGAAGACCAGGGCAATGATGCGGAAGGCAGCGACGAAAGCCGGACCTGGTGCCTGGGAGCGCAGCATTGGGCCCAAAACAAACACGATCCGAACTATTTCCCCTTATTTGGCATACTGCTTGACATGGTAGGAGCAAGCGATGCGAAGTTTCCGAAAGAAGGAATTTCAGCACAAGCGGCTCCGGTAATTGTCGATAAAGTCTGGGCAACTGCCGCCAGCCTGGGTTATGAAAGCACATTCTCCGCAGAAATAGGCTCGGGTATCACCGATGACCACTATTTCGTAATTAAGATGGCCAACATTCCTATGATCGATATTATCAGCCGGCCCGGCAATACGAAATCAGGCTTTCCGGCGCACTGGCATACGCACAATGACGATATGAGCAAGATTGATAAAAATACGCTGAAAATGGTGGGGCAGACCTGCATTTCAGTGGTGTTCAATAACTATAATGGCGTGTTCTAAACGGTCGCCGACTATGACGCTTGGGGGTTAATTGTGGAAATCCAGCCGCCATTTTTAAAAAAAATAATCTCGACTTGTAATTAAGTCGTACTTTTGTTTCCAGTGTTTGTTTTTTGTTTTGTCCCTGTCAAGTAGAAATTATCTGACAGGGTTTTTTTATGTCTTATAGCTGACGAATGCCCGTTATTGTTACCAGAAAAATATTACTTCTCCGCATTCATATTGTTTTGGCACGGGTTTGGTTTTAATTCAGTTGCTTCATACAATAGAAATGGTTTAGTGAAAAAGCCCGGGACGAACGCGTCCCGGGCTTTATTTTTTAAACTGCCACACTATTTCCAGCATGCTTTATCGCAGCAGCGTCAAACTGCCGGTTTTTACTTTTTCTGCGCCATTACATTTATAGCGCAAGCGGTAGAGCAGCACCCCTGGATTTAGGGGTTGCCCCTGAAATGACCCGTCCCAACTGTCAAATTCGCTGACTGCGTCAAATACGCGTCCTCCCCAGCGGTCAAAAATTTCAAAAGAGATAAACTCATCGACCGAGAATGGGTTGCTGATATTAAAACGGTCGTTGCGACCGGGAGAAGCGCCCGGCGTAAAGGCATTCGGGATAAATATTTTAGTACAATCCAATGTATCAGGATCGATAACCGTGATGTGAATTGTATCTGTACCCAGGCAAAACTTGTCGGTGTATTCAAACGTAACTGTATACGTGCCGGAAGCGGTTGGCGTTAAAACCGGATTGCCAATATTTACGTCGGAAACACCCGTTGAAGGTTGCCAGAACAGGCTTTGCGCACAGGTCCGCGAAGTAGCAACCTGGAATGAATTGCCTAGATAGATCAGCGTGTCATCCGTCAGAATCTGGTCGGGTCGCACATAGTACTTGGCCTGGTCATCCGTAGTCAGCGCTTTGTTAAAAAAATGCAGTTCGTCGAGATCGCCGTTAAAAGGCTTATCCAGCGGACACAGTGGCTCACTGATCTTAAATGGGGCCGACGACGTAAGATCCAGTCGCACTTTCGAACTCTTTGAATCGCGCAAAACGCCATTGATATAAATGGAGTACCGGGCATTGTCGCGTACTATCGTCACAAAATCCCAGCACTGCGCCTGGTCCAATGATGCCTGCACGGTCGCGATCAGTGTATCATTTTCGCTGATGGAAGACGTGATCTTGCCGCTGGAGGGGGCATACTTCACCCAGAAAGCGTCGCGCGTATCGCAGGTTCCCTGGCGCGACATGATCACCTGCGTAGCGCCGGAAGTTGGTCCTGAAGGCGGCGCGGGTTTGATGTAAAAACTGATGGTAAAATCGCTGGTCGTAAAAATATCCTTAAACGGGCCAACGAGCAACATACCGTCGGTAGTACCATTGAAACGCACTGCCGTATCACCGATGCCGCACACACAAGTGGTATCGCCGAGGAACGTACCGATCGAGCCGTTACCGCTGTCGTCGGTAATGCGACAATTGTCAAAGGAAAAATAAGCAACTATTTTATCTGGATTGCTGCTTTGTGCGGTAAGAGAAATGGCTGCACCAAGGCAGCAGAGGAGAAAAAATATACGCATCCGAAGTTCGATTTTTGGATTGATACGAAACAGTTCAAAAGAAAGTTTTTCGCGTTTTGAAACCGTTCCTAAACGCCCGTCACGGCGGAAAAGTATGGTGCAGATAACCCATAACCTACTACTACTCTTTCATAAACTGCTCCAGTCCACCCGGCATCATATTCTGCAGGAGTTTATTGGTCTCGATCGACGCTTTGGCTTTGGCTTCATCCAGCGCCCGGTTGACAGCTACGAGCAATAGGTCTTCGACCTGTTCCAGATCACTGACATCTAGTTTTGCCGGGTCCAGTTTAATGTTCTCGATATGGAGGTCCGCGCCGGCCTTCACAGTTACAGCGCCGTCACCTGCTTCTGCTTCCACGAAAATAAGGGCTAGTTTTTCCTGCATTTCGCGTTGTTGTTGTTCAATGTTACCAAAAATATCGCCAAACATAGTTAAGATGTTGAGAGGGTTAAAAAGTTAGCAAGCGTGTTTTAAGATATTTTAAAATGCACGATGTCGGCAAATTGTTGCACCCGGTCTTCAATCATTTGCGCATCGAGTTCCTGCAAACGCTGGATGCTGAATTTTTCGACGCAGAAAGAAGCCATCGCTGAACCATAAATAATGGCGCGTTTCATATTTTCAAAAGACAGATCGCCAGTTTTGGCGAGCCAGCCGATAAAACCACCTGCAAAGGTATCGCCCGCGCCGGTTGGATCGATCACTTCGGCCAAAGGCATGGCGGGCGCAAAAAACATTTGCCCTTCGTGAAACAGCAGTGCGCCATGCTCGCCTTTTTTGATAACTACGCTGCGTGGCCCCATTTCATGGATTTTTTTGGCCGCCGTCACCAGCGAGTATTCACCCGAAAGTTGGCGTGCTTCCTCATCATTGATGGTCAGGACGTCTACTTTTTTCAGCACTTGCAGCAAGTCATCCAGCGCCACATTCATCCAGAAATTCATCGTGTCCAATACGACGAGTTTGGGACGGGTCTCCAGTTGCTCCAGCACGCGCAGCTGTACCTGCGGCGTAAGATTGCCAAGCATCAGGTATTCTGCATTGCGGTAACTGGCCGGCAACACCGGATCAAACGTAGCCAGTACGTTGAGTTGGGTTTCCAGCGTATCCCGTGAATTGAGATCGCGGTGGTATTTACCCGCCCAGAAAAAAGATTTTTCCCCTTGCTTGATCTGCAACCCTTCCAGGTCGGCACCACGGCTTTGTAAATACGCCAGCATGTCCGTTGGAAAATCATCGCCGACTACCGAGACGATCTGGATGGGCGACACAAAGTAGGACGCCGCCAGGGCAATGTATGTGCAGGCACCGCCAACGACGCGCTCGGCACGCCCACTTGGGGTTTCTATGTCATCGAACGCAACGGTTCCGACTGCTACTAAACTCATGGATGAGCGTTTTAAAAAACGTACAGTGAAAGGAAAAGCGGGCAATATTTTACCCGCTTGTAGATATTGATGATTTAAGGCCGCAAATATCGCAATTCTGGTTGGGTTTTGCAGGCGACAACCGAAGATTTAGCGCACCAAAGCGTTGGCGTTATTTTTTTTAAAAAAAAATCAAACACACGCAGCGTCTGGAGATGCACCTGCGTTATCCATGAAACTTACACCACTAACTGCTTTTCCATGACTGCAACGCTTTCCTATACCCTCGTTTTAGCCGCAATCTATTTGGGCCGCAAATTTTACACCATCCGCACACAGCACGCCTGATAACCACCACACAGGTAGTGCCAACAACAATGGCTGCATCGGAATCTTCCAATGCAGCCATTGTTGTTGGCGGCCAAAATTGATAGTAACAGCTTATTGTTCCCGATCAAAGCGAGGATTAATGGCTAGGCATCTACCTGAAATACACCTATTGTTTGTATTTCTCCTCAAAGCGATGGTATAACTGTTTTTGCTTGTCGTCCAGCACAATCTCGCGCCCCTGAATAAAAGCGGCAGTTATGATACAGGTACGCATATCCAGCGCATCGCCTTCGCTGATAAACAAGGTGGCATCTTTCCCGGGTTCCAGGGAACCGGTCCGCTGGTCGATCTGTAAGATTTTCGCCGCATTCAGGGTCAGCGCACTTACTGCCGCTTCATACGGAAGCCCGGAGCCAACTGCCTGGCCGGCTTGAAACGGCAAATTGCGCTGTTTCCAACCACCTTCTTCCATAAAAGCAAAAAGAACACCCTTTTCCTGTAAAACTACCGCCGTGCGATACGGCTGATCTATATTTTCATCATCGCGGTCGGGCAGCCGCTGTGATTTTTCCAGCAGGACCGGTACATTGTGCTGCACTAAAAAATCGGTAATCAACCAGGATTCACTGGCACCCACCAAAACGATGCGCATGCCATACTGCTCGCCAAAAAGTACCGACTCCTGCATGGTTTTGGCCGTGCTGACATGGATATACAGGGTCTGTTTTTGGGTGAAGAGCCCGCGCATGGCTTCGAATTTAAGATTTACCGTTTCCGGTTTTTCCTGTTGCACATACGCACTGGCTTCGTCGAAAAACCGCCGTAAATCCTGCATGCTCTTGACGTATGGGTCGACCGGACGCGGTTCGGCCGGATTTACAGCATCGCGGTTGCCCGGCGGACGCGGTGTAGGCCAGTTTAAGTGCAGGCCGTCGTCCAGGCGATATGCCGCATCTTCCCAGTTCCAGGCGTCGAGTTGCACGACCGAAGAGGTGCCCGAAAGGGTGCCGCCGCCAGGCGCAATCTGGGCCAGTAAAACGCCGTTCGCGCGGATGGTAGGCGACACATCCGAATCCGTATTGTAGGCAACAATGGCGCGCAGATTAGGATTCATGCTGCCTACATCCGCAAAATCCACGGTGGAGCGCACCGCATCGATTTCCACCAGGCCAATGCGGGAGTTGGGCGCAATGAATCCGGGATAAACGTGTTTGCCCTTCGCGTCGTAGATTTTTCCATATTTTGTACGGTCAATCCGCGCGGAAGTACCATCGACCACCAGCGTCAGTTTACCCGCGTCGAAAGCAATAATACTGTTGGTGATCACCGTGCCGTTGCCCAGATGCGCCGTAGCGCCCATGATCAGGATAGCTGTTTTTTGGGCGGGAGCAGGGACCGGGTTCTGGCCGAATTGTGTCGTAATATTAGCAAAAATTGCCGCAAAAAGGAGAATGCATTTCATTGAATGTGCTGGTACAGAACGTTTTAAATTAAAGATTGACCCAACATACTCCAGACAGTTGGCAGCAACCGGGAGTTTGTTTTTGCCCCAAGATAAGTACATCCTATTTTGATGACCAAAACCTGACTGCTTTTCCTGAAATACGTGCTAATCTTGCCCTAAAATTTTTCAACACATGCGATCACTATTGCTTTTAGCCGGCATTTTTTGCCTGAATAGCGCCCTGGCCCAAACCGGCAAACCGGCCCCTGCTCCTACCGCCCCGCCTGCTCCGGAGAAACATCTCAAGAACATTCGTCAACTTACTTTCGGCGGCGATAATGCCGAAGCCTATTGGAGTCCAGATGGTAAAATGCTTACTTTCCAAAGCAACAACCCGGAATGGGGACTGCATTGCGACCAGATTTTTGCGATGAAAGTGAAAAAAGCGGCTGGTAACAAAATGTACCGCCCAGATCGCATCAGCACCGGAAAAGGCCGGACCACCTGTTCATATTTTATGCCCGACGGCAAACATATTCTCTATGCCAGCACCCACGCTGCGGCCGATACTTGTCCGCCACAACCCGATTTGCGCAAAGGCGGCCGGTATTTGTGGCCCATTTACAGCACATTTGATATTTATGTGGCCGATCTAAAGGGGAAAATTACCAAACAACTCACCAATACGCCTGGTTACGACGCGGAAGCGGTATTGAGCCCGAAAGGAGATAAAATTCTGTTTACCAGCGACCGGACCGGTGATCTGGAGCTTTGGACGATGAATCTCGACGGCACGAACCAGCAGCAAATCACCCATGAATTAGGCTATGATGGCGGCGCATTTTTTAGCCCGGACGGCTCCAAGATCGTCTTTCGTGCAAGTCGGCCTCAAACGCAGGAAGCCATTGCCGAATACAAAGACTTCCTGAAACAAGGTCTGGTCGCCCCTTCGGATATGGAAATTTTCGTGTGCAATGTCGACGGATCCAATCAGCATCAGGTAACGCACTTGGGTAAGGCCAACTGGGCACCATTTTTCCATCCTTCCGGGAAAAAAATTATTTTTGCCAGCAATCACCATTCTACCAAGGGCTATGATTTCCAGTTGTATATGATCAATGAAGACGGTACGGGCCTGGAAGCCATCACCACGCAAAGTATCTTTAATGCCTTCCCGATGTTTTCGCGCGACGGCAAACACATTGCCTGGAGCTCCAACCGCGACAACGGCGGCGGCCGCGATACGAATGTGTTTATGGCCGATTGGGTAGAATAGCCATTTTAATTACGAATTAAAAATTACGAATTACGAATTTTTTGATGGTGAAATGGACTTATTCGTGCGTAATTTGCCACTCAAAATTCGCACATGAGTTGGGTTCGTAATTTTTAATTCGCACATGAAATGATTCTTTCTGAACTCTGGATTTATCCTGTCAAATCACTGGGTGGCATTCGAATGCCCTCGGCACAGGTACAACGTCGCGGGCTGCAATACGATCGCCGCTGGATGCTGGTAGACGAGCAGGGACGGTTCGTCAGTCAGCGGGAAATACCCGCTATGGCCTTGCTGGATACGACAATTGACGAATCGTTCTTGACCGTCACCAAGCGAGACAATCCGGTGCAATATGTGCAGATCCCATTAGCGCCCCCAGTAGATGATTTGCCAAAATTGCGGGCCGAAATATGGAGTGAAAAGGCGTCGTCCAGACTTTTGCCAGATAGCATAAACAACTGGTTTTCAGACATTTTAGGCCATAAGTTGCGCTTGGTCTGGATGCCTGAAACGACCAAACGCGCCGCCGATGGTCGTTATGCGCCCAAAGGGCAGTATGTGAGTTTTGCGGACGGATTTCCGTATTTGATCATTGGTCAAGCGTCGCTCGACGACCTAAACAACCGCCTGGCGGAACCATTGCCGATGAATCGTTTTCGCCCAAACCTGGTTTTTACCGGCGGCACGCCTTTTATCGAAGATGAATGGCGTGATTTTCGGATTGGCGAAGTGCCCTTTCGCGGCGTAAAAACCTGTGCTCGTTGCGTTATCACCACCATCAATCAATTGACCGCAGCACGGGCAGCCGAGCCGCTTAAAACGCTGGCGACTTTCCGCAAACACGGCAATAAAATAAAGTTTGGTCAAAACGTAGTCTGGATGGGTACAGGAGAAAGTGCGGTGATTGCGGAGGGTATGTCGCTGACCGCCCTTGCGCAAGCCGATTAAACGTCCCCCTATTTATTTTCGTAGGGCATCCGCGCTACGATTGAGCGGCCAAGCGTCAACTCATCCGCATACTCCAAATCGCCGCCAAATGACACTCCCCGTGCGATGGTGCTGACCTGCAAGCCGAGCGGCTGGAGTTTTTTAGATAAATAATAAATGGTGGTCTCGCCTTCGATGGTTGGGCTGATCGCCATAATGATCTCTTTAACTTCGCCTTGTTGCGCGCGCTCCACCAGCGATTCGATATTTAAATCGCTTGGTCCAATACCTTCGATCGGTGAAATAATGCCCCCCAATACGTGATAAAGTCCGCGGTACTGGCTGGTATCTTCTATTGCCATCAGATCGCGCACACTCTCTACGATGCAGATAAGGGAGCGGTCGCGGCGTTTATCGGCACAGATTTCACAGACTTCTTCATCGGAAAAGTTGTGACAGATGCGGCAGTCGCGTACGCCGGCCTTCATATTGGCCAGTGCAGTGGTGAATTGTTCCGTAACAATTTTATCCTGTTTAAGCAGGTGTAAAACCAATCGAAATGCCGTTTTACGACCAATACCCGGCAAGGTGGCGAAGGCATCTACCGCTTTTTCGATCAATTTGGAGGAGAAATTCATAGTTGAAAATTTGTGCAAAGGTAGGCAGTATTCAGGTCCGGGGATATTTCACATCGGTCAAAAATAACCCTTCGGGTGGTACACTGAGGCTTTTTTGTAAAATTTGCTGCGCATCGAGGGCTGTTTTAACATCGTCCAGTGTGATTTTTCCAAAGCCCACATTGACAGACGCCCCAACGATAAGACGCACCATACCGCGTAAAAAGCGATTGGCGGCAATGTGAAAAATGAGCCGGTGCAAGTCCGGTTGGTATTCCCACGCAGCGCGAATGATCGTAGAGGTATACACATCCAAACCGCTGTGGGTTTTACAAAAAGGAAAAAAAGAAGCGTAGCGGGGAAGCAAATCAGCTACTTGCTGCATTTTCCCCAGGTCCAGCCGGTCGTTTTGCGGCAAAAACCAGGAAGTTTCGCGCGCAAACGGGTCTTTCTGCAAAGCAATATGGTATTCATAACTCCGCTGGTATGCATCAAAGCGTGCGTGGGCTTCCTTTGCCACGGGTCGTACAGCCTGTACAGCGATGTCATACGGGAGCAACCCATTAATATTGGGCAGAAAAGTAGCCGGCAACTCGGCCTCTGTATCGAAGTGAGCCACATAATAACGGGCATGGACGCCCGTGTCGGTGCGGCCGCAACCGACCACTTCAACCGGATGGCGCAGCAGCGTAGTCAGCGCTTTCTGGATGACACCTTGTACCGAAGGTGCATTGGGCTGTATTTGCCAGCCGTTGTAATGGGTACCTCTATAGGCAAGTGTCAGGAAATAGCGCATTAATTTTCGTCAATATAGGCTTGCAGCCGTTGTTTTACGCGCTCGATCTTTTTAGTCATTTCACGAAAAAACCAATCGCGGGTCTTTTCGGCCGATTGGGTAATCGGATTGGATTTGGCGATCACGTTGCCAAACCATTCTTCGGTGTAGTCGCACAGTTTTGGGTCGGTACTTTTAATGAAATTCGGGTTACAATACGCCGAAAAGATCGATTTTCCGGCATCGGAAGTAATCAGCGCGGTATTATTGGTATGGATCATTTCATTATGAAACACCTGGATTTGTCCGCTGCCGTGCTCCGGCTTTTCGCCAATCCTGAATTTTTTACCCACTGCCGCCACTGATTTCATGTGTGCGGCCCACTCCAATAATTTATCGCACAGCACAACCGCCTCCTGAGGATACCGAAAGCCGCCCGAATAGGTGTGATATTCAATCTGCGCCAGCGTATTATCCACAATATTGACACTCCACAACTCCGTGCTATGGAGCGCAATATACTGATCCAGCAGCGTCTGGCTCAACCGGCTGACCGGTGCCGTCACAAGATCGAAATCAAACGGGCGATCACGCAGATATTCCAGGTTCCAAGTAGTGCGTCCCCAGACGTACAACTTAAAGCAGATCAGTTCGGGAATGAAATTATAGGTTAAAACCGGTATTTCTACCGTAGCGTAGTAAAAATGTGCATTGGGCAACTTGCGGATTTGTGACAGGTTTTGAATAAAATCTTCCAGATAATCCGTGAAACTGACTACTTTTCTCGAGAACGCATTAAAATCGCAGACCACATTATCGCTGGCTCCAAGGATCAGCGCATCGATCGAAATACGGTAATGCAAAGCCAGTGTGGTAAGTTCCGGCGGAGACAGAAATGTATCGCCGCGCAGCCGGCGGTAAATCGGATCTTTGCCCAAGTGTAGGATTTCCATCAATGCTTCGACCGCATCGATGCGGCGCGGGTAACTCGCGACAATGCGTTCGAAAAGGAGCTCCTGCAGGTTGGTTTGCGTCATGTATATTGCATTTTGGCGGATGAAAGTAGTACAAGTTCGACAAATAAACTTTGAAACTTCAAAAATTGCGGCTTTTGCACAAGTACCTTCGGAAAAGTCCGCAGCTTACACGACCTTTGCGGCCCAAGAACCGCTATTGATATTTTTTTGGCTACTGTACAGCCAATAATTAAAAGCCAATAGCAAGACGTATGAACAAAGCAATTTTATTGCTCGCAGACGGAACCGTATTTGTGGGCAAATCGGCCGGAAAAATCGGCACTACGACCGGCGAAATTTGTTTCAATACCGGTATGACCGGTTATCAGGAAATTTTTACCGACCCTTCCTATTCCGGCCAGGTATTGGTCGCTACCAATGTGCACATTGGCAACTACGGAATTAAAAATACCGACGTGGAGAGCGATAGCATCAAAATTTCGGGATTTGTCTGCCGCAATTTCAATATCCCCTTCAGCCGCTCCGTCGCCGACAAAAGCATTCAGGATTATTTCGAACAGGAAAACATCGTCGCCATTCACGATGTGGATACGCGGGCAATCGTGCAGCATATCCGTCAGCGCGGCGCTATGAATTGCATTATTTCCTCAGAAATAGATGATCTGGAGGAATTGCAAAAACGCCTCGCGGTTACGCCCTCCATGGATGGGTTGGAGTTATCCAGCCAGGTTACCACGACAACACCCTACTATATAGGCCACGAAGACGCGCCACATCGCATCGCCGTGATGGATTTTGGGGTGAAAAAAAATATCCTGCGTTGTTTCGATGCCCGCGAATGTTACCTGAAAGTATTCCCCGCGCGTACGCCTTTTGCCGAAGTAAAAGCGTGGAATCCGGACGGTTATTTCCTGTCAAATGGTCCTGGAGATCCTGCTTCGATGGGTTATGCCGTTGATCTGACCAAGCAAATGCTGGACGATGGCAAGCCGATGTTTGGAATCTGCCTGGGGCAGCAAATATTGGCGCTCGCAGTCGGACTGCCTACCTATAAATTGCACCACGGCCACCGCGGCATCAACCATCCCGTCAAGAACCTGAAGACCGGACTCTCTGAAATCACCAGTCAGAACCACGGTTTTGGGGTGCTGGAACAGGCCGTGTACGACAGTCCCTCGCTGGTAGAAGCCACGCACATCAATCTAAACGACAACACGGTAGAAGGGCTGCGCCTGAAAAACAAACCAGCCTTTAGTGTCCAATATCACCCGGAGGCCAGTCCCGGCCCGCACGATGCGCGGTATTTGTTCGATCAGTTCGTGACGATGCTGTAGAAGATCGCACCGGTGTGAAAAGTGAAGTTTGAAACGTGAAAAATTATTTGCCATGAAATTTCTGCTGTACGGTGCGAATGGATATACCGGGCAACTCATCGCGGCCAGCGCCAAAGATTTGGGGCTGCAACCTGTATTAGCCGGCCGGAATGCGGAAAGCATTCAGGTTTTAGCCGAATTGTATGGTTTTGAATACCGTATTTTTGATCTCAGCGATCCGGCGACCATCGATGCCGGCATTGCGGGAATGACTGTAGTACTGCATACGGCAGGTCCTTTTGTGCATACCGCCCGCCCGATGATGGAGGCTTGTCTGCGGAAAAAAGTCCATTACCTGGACATTACCGGCGAGATTTCGGTGTTTGAAATGGCGCATGGGTTTGATGCTGCTGCCCGCACCGCGGGCATATTATTGCTCAGTGGTGCAGGCTTTGACGTAGTGCCTACCGATTGTGCCGCTTTGTTGCTGAAAAATAAACTACCTGATGCCACCCACCTGCGACTGGCATTTGCGACCATGGGCGGTAGTATTTCACACGGCACTTCGATGACCATGGCGGAAGGACTTGGGCAACCGGGTACGGAACGCCGCGCTGGCCATTTAGTGTCAGTTCCATTGGGTAGACATACCTGGGAAGTATCCACCGGCGATCGGACCATTTTCACGATGTCTATTCCCTGGGGGGATGTTTCGACAGCCTGGTATTCGACTGGAATCCCTAACATTATCACCTTTACCCGCACATCGCCCAAAATGCACCGTTGGTTGCGCTGGCAAGGTTTGTACAACTGGTTCCTGCGTACCGATTTGATGAAAAATCGCTTGCGCCATCGCATTGCCCAGCGGCCGGCCGGGCCTACGCCGGAACAGCGGCAACGAGCCTATAGCCTGGTTTGGGGAGAAGTCAAAAATGCTGCCGGCACACTGAAATCTGTTCGCTTCAGACTGCCCGAAGGCTACACGCTCACCGCGATGACGAGTTTGTTGATTGTGCAAAAAATACTGGGTGGCCATGCACCGGTTGGTTTCCAAACCCCCGCCAAGGCATACGGCGCGGATCTCATCCTGGAAGTGGACGGAGTCATCCAGGAAGAAACCAATTAAAACGTTTAGCCGGCATCAAAAAAGCCCTTTTCGGAATCTCCGAAAAGGGCTTTTTTAAAATTCAGTACCGCCATTTTACTTGCGATTGCGGCGATTGTTATTGCCTGTGCCACTGCTGCCACCGGTATTTTTGCCATAGCTCCCACCGCTGCGTTGTTGGCCTTGCGGTTTGCGGTTGCGGTTATTCGTGCTGCTGGTGTTATTGCCTGGACGGTTGCGGTTGTTGTTGTTGCGTTGATTGTTCTGGCGACTGCGGCTATCGTGACGCCCGGCACCTGCAGCGAGTTTATCCAGCGAATCGTGGTCGTCGTGCAGCACCAATTGACCATCGGAAAGCATTTCCAGGTCTTCTTTTACAATATCGTCGCTGACGTAGTGCTCCTTATTCCAGGTTTTGTAGGCCAGTTTCATGTACGAAGCGATCACTTCGACAAACCCTTCCTTTTTGGTCCCTTCCGGCATGGCGATGGCTTTTTGCATCAGTGCCTGAATCCCGTTTCCATAGTGCCGAAAACGTAGCGCTGTGGGGGGGTATTCTATCATAATAACTGGCGGCGGGCCATCTTCCCGACGGATCGTGATGCCAGGTGGAGGAGTCGCATGGAGCTTGTAATCAGCGATCGCAAAAGCATGATTCCAAACCCGCTCGCGGTAGTCATCCATATTACGATTGCCCCCCGGACCCAATTGCTGCATCAGACCAATAATCGCTTCTACCGTTTTTTGTTGCTTTCTCGGCTCTTCGATAGTGGTGGCATATTGCAGCAACTCATGAATAGTACGACCGTACTCTGGATAGAGCAGGTCGGACTTTTCAGTATTATATTCTATATCTATTCGATTCATTTTCTTCTAATTGTATTAGGAATATTATTCTACCGTCACCGATTTGGCCAGATTTCTGGGTTGGTCCACGTTGCAATCACGTAATACCGCGATATGGTAGGCCAGCAGTTGAAGTGGAATAACGGATAACAACGGTGTAAAGGGCTCTTCTGTTTCAGGAATTTCGATAGTATAGTCCGCCAATTTTTTGATGGCTTCATCACCTTCGGTCACTACGGCGACCACTACCCCTTTGCGCGCTTTTACTTCCTGAATATTGGAAACAATTTTCTCGTAAGCACTCCGGTTGGTCGCGATAACGAATACCGGCATATTCTCATCAATGAGCGCGATAGGCCCGTGTTTCATTTCTGCGGCGGGATAACCTTCGGCATGGATGTAGGAAATTTCCTTGAGCTTCAAAGCACCTTCTAAAGCCACCGGGAAATTGTATCCGCGACCCAGATAAAGCGCATTTGTCGCGGTTTTGAAT
>JBBRDQ010000003.1:0-67825 GCA_038203695.1 Chitinophagales bacterium | reverse complement strand
CAATAACTTTATTTAACTGTGCTTCGTCTTGCATCAAATTACCCAAAATCAGTCTGAATTTCTCCGCTTGGTTAATGTCGTCTTTCATTAAAGCCAAAGCATTAACAGAAAAGAAACCTGTTACAAGGTCAAGTCCACCGCTTTCTGTGTAGTTTTTTATGAAGTCAAACACTTTGTAGTGTTCGCTGTCCTCTGTCTTTGTTTTATTGTCTAATAGCATTTAAAGTGTCAAATTTTAATGTTGTGAATATCGGAATTTATACTCATAAGTGCGGTGGCAAAAAGTGGCTCTTTTGGTTTTGCCGAAGGGTTGGCTTTGTGTGTCGGGGCAAAACTAAATGTGCCACTTGTGCGACTGGCTAAAATTGAATTAAAAAAAATGTGCGGTGGGAAAAATAAAAAATACAGAAGAGTCGGCAATGAGTGTCGGCTTACTCCTTTTCCAGTTGCAATATGGTCTGTATGTTGGTCACCTGTCAAAATGGTTTGTCTTTGTTAATTCGTTTATGTTTTAGTCGTCTGTTTATGGTTGCACTGTTGTCTTTTAGGCTTGCTTATAACGTGATAATATGCGAACCTCGCACATCTAACATACAAAGGCACAAAAGATATCAGCAGATTGAAATTTTTGCAGAAAATATTTTTCAAATGTCCCTGAATCAAACCTTTATGAATCATTAAATGAAAAGTTCCATTCCAGAAACAATACAAAATGCGCACTTCCTTCACCCCTCTTTTTTGTCGAGCAGGAGGATTTCCTCCCCTACCACTTCCGTCACGTAACGCTTTACGCCTTGTTTGTCCTCGTAGGAGCGGGTTCGGTTTTTCCCTTCTATGTGTACCATGCTTCCCTTCTTTAGGTATTTCTCAGCCAACTCGGCCAAGCCACGCCAAAGCACGATATTATGCCATTGGGTTTGCGAATACCCACTAATTTTTTGACCCTTACCATCAATCCAGCGTCATAGCCTAAACGGATGAAAATGACTGCTTCGCCCTTATGCGTTGTCAGTTCGAATATGGCTTTTGATGTCAAGACGGCTTTATTGTTTGGGAGTATGTTTTATTTTCTCATTGGTGCTAACGTGAGCATGGCTGCACACCGCCGCGTGTAGCGAGCGGTTGGCAGCCATGCAGAGTTAGGCACCTATTCTATTTTTATTTACTGCTTTTTAAAGCCACAATCTTCGTATGTCACACTTACTATGACATCGCCGGGCTTTATCTGAAATAATAAGCATTTTGCTTTATGATGATTTACTTCACCCGGTTTAAAACAGATATAACGAAAGGTGCCTCCACCCTCTTGATAACGACTCTCTCTTGATGGTTTACCAAATATCCTTTTCATAAAATCAGCGTTTTTCCCAACGATACAAGTACTCAGTTCTCCTGTTACCTTGTTCATGAACTCGGTGTTTTCGATATACCCCGGAAAGGCAGTTTCAGCCTCGTACTTCTTCCAATTTATCTTGGCTTCCTCTACAAGAACCTCCTCGCAGGATTTAACTATTGTAGTAACGGGCGTGGTAGACTGGCCTTGTTGTTTGGTAGCAGGTTGTGGCTTCGTGCCAATACAAGCACTAATACCCCAAAACAGGCAAATAATGATACAAAGTGATCTCATGATTTTAAAGTTTAATAAATTTGGCGAAGATTGACTGTCCCTTAACAGTTTCGATGCATAGTATGTACAAGCCTTTGGGAAGAGCGGACACATCAAGTGGCATCAACTCAGCGGACGCACCGCTAATGGAATGACTGATCCAATTTCTTCCAGTCGCATCAATAACCCGAAGATTGAAACGCTCGCCCAGAGGTTCATCAAATGATATATTCAAAGTACCATCTGTCGGATTGGGATAGATTTTAATAACGCGATCATCTAAGTGCAACTCATTAGAATTCAATAATATGCTGCATGGCAACCCGGTAGTGTCAGCACTAAACATTGGCTTGGTGAGTTCTGGGCAGGTTGTACCGACCAACGACGAGCCGCTCAAATCCATAACCCAGTTGCCCCCTTCGATGTCGTAAGTGTTCAACTTTCGTACAATATCTTGGGGGGCGATATCAAACCACATGACATGGTCGCCCTGATTGACATGGCGTAGTAGGTGAGCATGGCCCAGTTCGTGCAATGCCACTGACTGCATATCGTAACTACCCGTACCGATTATACCCGCCTCACTTTGGCTTTTGTACCAACTCGTAGTAGTGTTAAACTGCAAAGTCCACTTTCCAAGGTATCCCTGTACATAAAAGTTGGACCCGACATCTTTGCACCTGTATTCTGTTCGAGCGGTTTCTCCTATCGTGCCTGCTCCTAATGGGGCATAAGAAATCACCGCAGTATTTGTCGCAGATAGATTGGGGTGAGCTGGATCGGTTGTGTAGTTAAGCCCTGTCGCACACTTCCATGTATTCAGGGCGCGCATGAATGAACTTAGTGCTGCTGTATCGGCCGCAAAACCTGCATCAAAACTGACATAAAATCCGTGTTCATCATTTGCGCCGAATAGCGAAATGGGAAAACTTTGGTCAATAGGGTTTTCGCCTGATACAGTCCAGTAATTAGAGGTTGCGTATTTTACAAAGAGGTCGGTCAAGGAGGTTCCGCACATGCTTACATCATTGCAAACTTGTATTTTACCTGTTCCGGCATACATCTTATCGTTCGCCAAAGAATCAGGATGGATGCGTCCAGCAGTCGGGACAACGACCCTTATCATGGTTGGATCCCAGTATTGAATATCACCATTCAATGCTTGAAAAAACACGACTGGGACGTTGCCTTCGGAGGCATCGGTAAACTTCACGGAAGACACCCCGTCCACATAATTTCCGAAGTTAATTCCCGTGATTTCGATCACTTGATCAATCCCTGCGGCCACAGTGTCGGGAGTAATCTTTGTGATGATGGGCGCGGCCAACTCTCTCAAATCGAAGTCAATCACCACCGTATCAAAGGGGTAGGCTTGGCCCGTCTGCGGGTCGTACCACTTGTTGAGCGCGAGCGACTGCGCCACGTCTGGAACGATCTGTGGGTCTAAAAACGGGTTCAGAAAAGTCAACTTGCCCTTGGCCAACAAGGCCTCGTTGCCATCAATGGATGACAGCCCCGACACGCTACCGACGGTTTCGAGCGAGATTTTGACCTTGCCGCCCGACTGGTTGGCGAGGCCGAGGTCGTAGGCCGCCTCGGCGGAAATGCCGCCGTCGTAGAGCAACAGATTGCCGTTCGTGCCGAGGCCGCTGCCGAACACCAGCGGGTTGTAGCCCAGCACGATTCCGCTCTGATAGAGTTTTTTCGAGCCGATCAAGGAGTTGGCGTAAATCTTAAAGGTCACGGAGTTGCCGCTGAGCGAAAAATCCGTGAAGTGGTACCGCACTCCGCTGCGATAATCCCGCTCACCCGTCAACGAAACGGCTTTTTCGCCCGACTGTGTCTCGATTACGCCGACCAACTGCTCCTGAATGTCGGTATAGGTGTTGAACGGGTCTCGGGCCAAGATTGCCTTTGAAACCGGGTCGTTGAACATCTGCACAAAGCCCTGGGGGCCTGAATAAGTGATCCAGTTATCGTAGCCATAGTTGTGGTCATCGATAGGTTCGATGCCGGAAGGGATGAAGAAAAAGTAGCCCTCCTGTCCGGGTGTGAGCCAAAGGGCGTGTGAGTACTCGACCGAGCGGTCGTCCAAGTGGCCGCCCTTGGTGACCACCACCACTTTTTCCTCAGCCACACCTTTAAGGATGGCCTCTACTTGGACGAGGTTGGCGGTGAACACATCGTCCCTGCTGTCGGCATAGGATTTTTGGGCGATGACCCTGCCCTTGATGATAGCCTTGGCATTTTCGATCCGCTGGGCAAGCGGGACCGGATAGAGTTGTGCCGAAGCGTGTTGGGCTGCGAGCAACCCGAAAATTGTGAGAAAAGCGTGAAAAATGTACGTTTTCATACCGTTAAACATATATTTGATGAAAAATATTATTTTTTTCTTCTTATTGTGCCTAACTAAAGTTATCCGTCAATACCCCCCCCACAGATGCCATTGCGTGAAAACCCATTATGTCAACGTGAGCGTTGCGTGAATCCAACCCAAACTGGCTGGATTCACGCAAGATACAGGAACGGAGTATAAATGGAGCAACTTGGTTCATGTGATGCTGATTTGGATGGACAAACATAGCATTACTTTTCAAATAGCCAATCAGCCACGAGACCTTTTTCTGTCTCAACCTTTTTGATATACCCACCTGAAATTGGTTTTGAAAGAAAGTTTCCAAAATTAGCGAACGAAAACAGTTTGCCTTATTTCATTTATTTCCAGCCGTACACTTTTAATTGGGTAAAAAAACCAAAGCCAGACAAGGGTCAAAAATTTGATTATCAGCATCACTTTTGCATTTATTTTACCTTTTGCGTGGATATTTTGTTAAAAAATGGGTTCTAGGTAACGATCACTGAATTTGCACAAGATGGTCGGAGGGATTCAATGCGCCCCCATTACATTGTCAAAAAAATGTATGTCAAAGGCGCGAAAATCGCCAAATTAATTTTCTCAAACTTTTAAAGAACTGGAGGTGATTTTCACCTAACTGAAAAGATACGGCTGGAAATTAGTGTCATTCTCTTTCCAAATCTTTTCTTACATACTCAATCCAATCTTTTTGTTCTATATTTTTTAAAACCTTATCAGGTTTAAATCCTTTCTGGTCGATTGGATTTGTATCAGTCCAACTTGATTTGACTATTGGTATAGTTAATATATATTTATCGTAAGGCAGGGAAGTAGGATTGGACATTCCTTCATAGTCCATCATACCAATCGTACTTATGCCATAACTTATTGTTTTTTTACTTTGTTTTGAGATAGAGAAAAAATACTCAGTTGAACTACCGCAAAAATCATCCACAATCAATGCAATTTTACTTGGCCTCGCTACAATAGAATCTAATGGAAATGTTACGCCAGGAATGGGATAAAATGGCTCTTTAGTACTTGAAAGTTCTTGATATGCTTTTCTATAGGCGGCTAGAATATCATCAGGAAAATATTTTTTATATTCAATTGGAATTGGATTAATTACAAAAGGTTCTAAATCAGCCAATTTAGACCTTACATTATCTGGTGTTACACGTAAATAAGTGTCATATTGATTTACAGAATTTGTCATAAAATATGGCAAAAAAGAAACCCAACCAGTATTGCCACCTCCATTCCCTGTTAAGTCAACAATTAGATTCTGACAAGTTTTTATAATTGAGTCATTTTTACTAACTAAATCCTGAATTTTATCGTCATTATTGAAGAAAGTGGGAATTTTTAAGTAAGCAGTTTTTATAGATAATTTTTGGAAGGAAAGGCCATTGTTATTATCTCTCCAAAGATTCAATTCGTTTTGTTCAGATTCCGTCAATTTATCTGGGTAAATTTTGCCAAACATAGTATGATTCCAAATCTGCAAAAGGTTTCCTTTCTGTTTTGCAGGAATGTCGGTCGTAATAAATGAATTAAACGTTTTAGCGGTATAGCCATTTTTTGCAGGTGTAAAAGTAAGATACACCAGTCCAATTGGTAATTTTTCATTTTTAGATTCAAGGACAATACCTTTATATATGTTACGAGGAAATTTCTGAATTGCTAATTTTATGGAGGTATCCGAATTTATCCAAATACCCTCAATTTGGGTTAGTTTATTTTTGGAAATCGCATTTTTAAAGTAGTTATCTGCATATAATAAATTTTCAATGTCGTAATCTTTGTCATTTGCATAACTTAAGACAAAGTGTTTATCACTAAAAAATCGTACATATTCCTTGAGTAAATAAAAACATTTTTTAGGATTTTGTTCAATCGCCGTTTTTTTCTGTAACTTCTTAACTAACTTTTTGTAACTCAAATTTGTACTAGCGTTAACTTTTGCTGGAAATCCTGCATAGTTTTCTGCTGTTTTCGCAACAAGTTCATTTAAATTATCCAAGCAATTGCATTTACTTCCTTGCGAAAATACATTTATTGACAAAAAGATGTTTGCTAAGAGAAAGACTATGGCTTTTTTCATTAATTGTGTTTAGTTAAATATCAAATGGTTGGTAAAAAATGCAGTTATGGGACAAAGTTTAGAGAGATGTTACAAAACTTAACCAACTTTTGCCCGCGGGTATTGAAACACTTGTGGGTGCGAAAATGCAACAAATGCCGAACATAAACAAGCGGCAACGTGATTTTTTTCTCCGCTTCGGGGCCGATATGGTCATTGCCACGAGATGGCTTATTGGAACCATTTTTCGCTAGTTATCCGAACATCGGCAGAATCGCTGCGCAATGCTTTACTGAAAGTATTGTTAGAAACTAAAAACTAAAATTAAGACAGAATTTTTCGCAATATATCGAGTACTGCTTCCCCTCTTTCTAAATCCAAATCTTCTACACCCACCTTAAGTGTAACGCCCACCTGCGGCTCATTCCGCGCCAGATCCAGCATTTTTACACGCTCCGGACCCGTAAACCGGCTGAATGTACGCCGCAGTAACGGCAATAACTCCCGGAAAATAGCCTCGTCCAGTTCGTCGACCCAGGTATCCAGCGTTTGCCAGAGCACGGTGTGATGCAACAGTAATAAACCACTGCCGTGCAGAAATCCTTCCAGCCACAAGGCCGCTTCGGCGGGGGCCTGCGCACGGGACCAGTGGTAGCGCATGCGGGTACCGGTTTCTTCGGCGGATAATTCATTTTTATCGAATAATAAACGGGTAGCAAAGCCGGTAAGCAGCGGTGCGCTGGCGGTCGAGTCGCCGATCATCTGTAGGGTTTTTACCCACCTCGACTCGTAATCCGCATTGGCCAGAATACCCAGCGCACGATTTACCGCCAGCATTTTACGCTGTACATCAATGGCCACATCTTCATCGATCCCGATGCAGGCGACTGGCAATTGCAGACACATGCGGGGAATTATTTGCTCCAGCAATAAGGTAACTGCCTGTAAATCAAACTTCCTTGCACTGCCATACCGCAATACTTCCGCCAAAGGCAGGATGGCTTCCGCCAGTAACAAAGCATCTTTGGCCAGCGCGGAAACCTGTTGTAACTGTTGCAGCACTTCCGGCAGCAGCGTCGTGAGATCCGCTTTCAGGGTGACCGTCAGCAACTCAACCAGTACCGGCAGCGAATCGGTCTCTCGGGCGCGGCGACGGGTGCGACGGAGCGACGCATCTTCCACCGTATTGCCCCAATGCCCCGCTTCAATCAGGCGAATTTCATAATCGGGCAACCATTTCAGGGCCCAGTCTTCGTGAAAACGACCCTGTTTCCCCTCCTGTACCGGCTGGTTTTTGCCCCATTGCATGCCCAGCAATTGGAGGCGATGCAGCAAGTGGCTTTTGCGCAGATGCGCTTCCTGCCGCAGATCGAGTTGCACGACCTTTTCAACGGTGCTGCGTTCCAAACGGCAACTTTTCACCTGCTGTTCAAAATCGGCCCGCAGCGGTGGCATAGGCAATTTATCCGGTACCGTACCGAGCACATCGCCGATAATCAACTGCTGGTCAATCAGTTCCAGTAATTTTTCAGTACCCTCGCCCAGTACGGTAATGGCCGCTTCGCGCAATTCCTCAATGCCGGGCAACGCCATATTCCGCAATACTGCCAAACCTTCCGCAAGGCGTACTGCTTCGATAATGTGCGCCGAAGAGGTATCAATTCCTTCCTTGCGCAGCAACCGGGCCACTTGGCTCAACCATTGAATGGTCGCGGTGGCCGGCGCATCGGCGGTGGTCTGAAACAGCAACCGGTACCAGGCCGGTGCCAGGATACCGGCAGCGTAGCCGCTTTGTGCAGCCAGGCGATCAAATGACCAAGGAATCCAGGTCGCTTCGGTTTTTATTTTTTTAAGCCCTTTCAACAAAGCGGCATCGGCGGAAGCCTTATATTGACCAACGTCCGCCAAGGCCGGACCGTGCCAGGCCCCGCACACCACCGCTATTTTTGCAAACCCCTCTTTCTGCGCGGTGCGGATCGTCTGGCGCATCCAGGCTTCGCGCAGCAATGTTTCTCGGCTTTCGGGCAGTGTCTTGTCGTCGCGCAGTGCACGCATCAGCTCCAGCACCACCTGTTCGGAGGATGCCTGGAGCGACGGTCCCTCTACAAACGTATCCCACCAGCGTTCCGGGTCCGAATAACCCGCCAGTTGCGCGATTTTTTTAAAGGGATCAATCGTGTCAGCCGGATCGGTATTTATTTGAAAATGAAGCACTTGTTGGGCATCTTCTTCCCGCAACCCAAATTGCAGGCTCATCGGTAAATCCATAAAACGCACGGGTATCCCCTGGGCGAGTCCATATTGAATCGCCTGCCATTCGGGACTGAATTCCGCAAATGGAAAAAAGGAAGCCGCCTGTAGATTTTTAGGATTGTACACCAGCATGGCCACCGGTGGCACCATCCCCGGCAAGGTGGCCGCGACAATTAACGCCTCCGCATCGGCAGGCCCTTCGATCAGCACGATATCGGGTTCAAATGCCAGCAAAGCCCGCACCAGCCCGCGGGCGGAGCCGGGGCCATGATGGCGAATACCGATGATGGAAAGGGCGGACATTTTGCGGGGAAGGTAGGGAGTGTTTTTATTTCAACAAGGTTACGTCTCCCTTATACCAAACGCTGGTACCGTCCAGCCAGCGCACCCGGCTGGCATACGCATAGACGCCTACCGCCGCTTTTTCGCCGCGTATCCGGCCATCCCACCCCATATTTGGATCGGAAGGCTGAAAATTGCGACGTTCAAAAACCAGTCCACCCCAGCGATCATACACCTGCAACATTTCAATTTCGGCAATACCAAAACCGGCATACAGCGTAAAATGATCATTTTCATAACCGGAAGCGCCCGGTTTAAAAACGTTGGGGATATAAACAGACGGACCGTTGACGGCGATTCTCCGGGCATCGGACGTAACGCAGCCACTTGTATCGGTCACCATCAATGTGTACACCGTGCTCACGAAGGGCCGTACAAACGTTGGGACGCAGGTATCGCAGGTAACGGCAACCGCAGGCGTCCAGGCAAAATGCGCCACCCCGCCCGGGTCAATTAATACAGCATCCAATAAAATACTGTCACCAATATTAATCAGGGTATCGTTCCCGATGAAAACAGTATTGACCGCCGGATTCTTAACCTCCACCGAATCAATGACTAAACATCCATTCGCATCTTGGGTAAAAAGCACGTAATTACCACCTTTCAGGCCTGTAAAGGCCGCTATTGTCGCAAAATTCCCCTGATTCAAGGCGTATAAATACGGAGCAGATCCGCCGAAAGTCGTGTCGATATAGATCGTTCCATTGGCCTCATTATGACAACGTACGGATATAACCGCTGGTCGACTGACGATCCGCGTTGGTTGTGACAAAAAAGTATCGGTTACAATGCGACAACCGGATGCATCGGTTATCGTAACCGCATAGCCGTCAGCAGCCAGATCCGAGGCGGTTGCAGCGGTCTCTCCGGTTGACCATTGATAGAGATAAGGAGCGACACCGCCCGACGAACTTACGGTCAAAGCGCCGTTGCGCTCGCCAAAACAGCGGATTGGTTGGGCCGCTAAAGCATATTGCAAGGCTTGCGGTTGGGTAATGACGGTCGCCACCGCAGCCACACATTGATTCGCATCTACGACGGTGACGAAATAATTTCCAGCCGCTAATCCGCTCGCTGTTGCAGTCGTACCACCCGCCGGCGACCATTGGTAAGTATAGGGCAATGTGCCGCCGCTGGCCGTTACCGTGGCACTGCCAGTTTGTTCCCCGAAACAACGCACCCCAGTCGTACTGGAAACCGTTGCCTGCAAACCGCCAACATTTCCAACATTGACTGCGAGCACATCAGTGCACCCGTTTGTATCGGTCACCGTCACGTTATAATTGCCGGATAATAAACCTGTTGCAGTGGACGCGGTGCTACCTGACGGCACCCAGTTGTAAGTATAGGGAGCCGTACCACCGCTGGTTATAACTGTTGCCGAACCATCGCTCCCACCACAAGTGGCGGGTGTAGTGGTAGCAGTGTAGGTCAAAGCCGTCGGTTGCGTAAGCACTGCGAGTGCGGTAGCCGTACAAAGTTTAGCATCCGTCACCACGACTTGATACGTTCCGGCAGCGAGTCCCGCCGCCGTTGCGCTTGTGCCACCTGCCGGCGACCATGCGTACGTTACCGGTGCGGTACCGCCGGTAACCATGCTGGTGGCCTGGCCGTCACTGCTTCCGAAGCAACTTACATTTTCCACCAGCCCGATCGTCGTTTGTACCGGTGGCGTATCCGAAATCGTCGCAGAAGCCAAGTCGGTGCAACCCTGCTGATCGGTAATTGTAATCGTATAATTTCCTGCTAATAAACTAGTTGCACTTGCATTCGTTCCACCGGAAGGCGACCACACATACGTGTAAGGCAATGTGCCACCGGTCGCGGCAATCGTGGCGGAGCCGTTCGGTTTCCCACACGTTGCATCGATGGTCGAGGTGGTATGTTGCAGGGCTGCCGGCTCCGTGATCGTTATGGTAGTGGTGGTTGGGCATCCGCCCGATGACGATACGGAAACCGTGTACGTACCGGCTGATAAATTCGTAGCAGTAGCACCGCTTTGTGCAGGAACGATGCTCCACGAATAAGTAAGATTGCCATTGGCCGGCATTACTTGCACCGTCGCCGAACCATTATTACCGCCCTGACAAGAAACGGGGGTGGTGACTGCCGTGGCACCGAGTATAGTTACCGTTTGCGTGGTGGTGGCGGTGCCGCTGCAAAGGCTGCCGGCGGTGAATGTTACCGTATAAACACCGGGCGTACTGTAGGTATGGGATGGATTTTGAAAGGTACTGGTATTGGCAGCACCGGAAGCGGGTTCGCCAAAATTCCAGTTCCAGGTATCCGGACAATAGGTAGAACTATCGCTGAAGGTATAGGTTTTATCGCCCGCGCAAACCGGCACAAACGACGCGGCGATCGGCGGCGCGTTTTCAATATAAATATCGTCAAAGGCAAAACCGTCGAAGTCGTTGCAGGTCGTGCCCGCACCAAACGTGAAGCGAAATTTTACGCTTGGTTTGCCGGCCAGGTAAGGCATGCAGTGTTTGGCGACCACCCAGCCATTGCTGCCAAAACCACCCTGACAACTGCCGCTGGTAGGTTGTATATTCCCGGTCCAGCCATTCCGGACGGTGGCCAGCGTATTTAAATTGGTGACGCTGTTATAGTTATACCAGTTTTCATTCAGACAATTCACGGCGTCGTTAATGCCGCCGACATTGGTCCACGAGGTGCCGCCATTGAGGGAATACTGCAAATTAGCCCCGTCGTACCGCTGTTCCGTTTCCCACCATATTTTAAAATAGATATATGGACGCGTGAGGGTCGTGAAATCAAAACAAGGGCTTTCGAGCGACGAACGCTGCCCAAAATTGTAAAATGAGGCCGTCAAGCCACCGGTAACCCAACTGGTCAAGCCGTTACCGGCGCTGTTGATCACGGCTTTATCCGGTGTGCCCAGGGTCCAGTCGCTACCGGTCCCACCGGCTGACCAGCCGCCATCACTGCCTTCAAAATCTTCATGGTACGGGAAAGTCGTAATCGTTTGACTGCATTGGGCGGAAACACGGGACGCATAAAATGCTATTCCGAGGAACAAAAGTAGGTAGATACGCATAGCGTGCAGGTAAGTGAATGGCTGGGCTTGGGGCCGGAATTTGTCCTGAAAACCGCGACGTTTGGTCGCTTGTAAAGGACACATACAAAGGTGAGCGACTACAAAGGTAGCCAACTTACGCGAATAGGCGGGTTATCCAAGATGAAGGAATGTTTATAAAAAACGCTGACAGACCACGCGCACTCGCCGATGATCCCTTGGTCTTCTAAACGTTAAAATACATCGCCTGACCAGAACGTATGCAACGATTTTAATTTTCACACGTCTTTTCAGGGACTTCGTCCATCCAGATTAATTCCTTAAAATAAAACTTTTACAGAAAGTTTGATTTGGTTCTTGCCCCGACAAACGTGTCGGGGCTTTTTTATTAACACGGACTTGTTTTTTTGCCGAATACCTATACTTTTGCTCACCGAATCTACTTTTTTAAAATCTAAATCACACCCTTTCATGGCTTACAAATTAATCGAAATCAAAGGCATTGGCGAAGTGTACGCCGGCAAGCTCAAGGAAACATTGGATTTCAACACCGTTGAAGATCTGCTCGCTGTAGCAGCCAGTAAAGCCGGCCGTGCAGATGTTGCGGCCAAATCCGGGATTGCCGAAAGTCTTATCCTGCGTTGGGCAAACATGGCCGACCTTTTCCGCATCAAAGGTATCGCGGAAGATTTCTCCCATTTACTGGAATTGTGCGGTGTAGACACTGTGAAGGAATTGCGCAACCGCGTACCGGCCAATCTGCATGCCAAATTGACCGAAGTAAACGATGCAGAAGGCTATGCCGGACGCACTCCGCGGCTCGACGAAGTAGAAAGTTGGGTAGCCCAGGCTAAAGAAATGGAGCCGACCATGACCTACTAAATCAATTCGAACATCTTCCTGATAAGTATAAGATCGGAATTTGCCAGTCGCGGCGAATTCCGATTTTTTTATGCAACCCGCATTCCCGCGCCTTGTCTTTGCGGTAGTTTTAACATCAAAACAATACATCCATTATGAAGAATTACGCTTTTTCGCTCCTCGCAGCGGCTTTGTTTTTTTGTCCCCTTATAACGACCGCACAGAAGGCCACCGATACCCGTTCCCTGTCGGCCTTTGAAAAAATTTCCACATCCGGAGGTTTTGATAAAATAATCCTGAAGGAAGGCGCTGCCGAAAGCATTACACTGGAAGTAGAAGGGATTGATCCCACAAAAATTACAACGACGGTAAAAAATAACACCTTGGAAATCGAAACAAAAAGAGGTCGTTGGTCCAATTATACCGCCATCCTCACCATTACCTACAAGCAGTTGCGTGAAATCAACAACAGCGGTTCCAGCAATTTTGAATCAGTCACTGCAATTAAATCCGACCACTTCGAGATCAATAACAGTGGTTCGGGCAATTTCAAACTTGCCCTGGCAGTCCGCGAACTGGAAATCGCCTTAAGTGGTAGTGGCAATATGAGCCTGAATGGACAAGCCGATAAACAGGACATCGCGTTGAGCGGCTCGGGTAATATCAATGCGAAAGAACTGAAAGGAACAGACGCATCTGTAAGTATCAGCGGTTCGGGCAATGTATCCGTCAATGTATCCGGCAAACTTAAAACGGCCGTCGCCGGCTCCGGCAATGTGAGCAACCAGTAAAACACCCACGGGAAAAAGTTATAAAATATTGGCTATAAGATGTTGACATGCAACGTTTTATAGCCAATATTTTATTTACAGAAAATCCACGTCCCGGTCGTATGGATAGGTCATTAAATATTCCAGCGCGCGTTCGATCGGGTAATGTTCAAATACGACCGCATACAACATCGACGTGATCGGCACGTGCAATTTATGCTGCCGTGCCAACTGGTGGGCAATGCGCAGGGTG
The DNA here is from genome assembly GCA_038203695.1 of Chitinophagales bacterium. GTDB lineage: Bacteria > Bacteroidota > Bacteroidia > Chitinophagales > Saprospiraceae > M3007. Next base: position 54,258 of record JBBRDQ010000003.1, on the reverse strand, counting down.
CGAACACCCTCGGCTAATTCGGGCATTGTTTCACGGATCTGTACCGCCGTTTCGCCTTGTGCCAGCCGTGTGCCAAAGGTATAATTGCGACTATTGGGACTGGTGGCGGTGGTCACCAGATCGCCGATCCCCGCCACGCCGATAAATGCCTGACTGGAAGCACCGAGCGATTTGCCAAAATAGACCATCTCCGCCAAGCCGCGGGCGATGAGCAGCCCCTGCATATTGCGCCCCATACCCAGGCCGCCCAGAATGCCGGAACCGAGGGCGATTATATTTTTTAAGGCACCTGCCAGTTCCGCACCCAAGATATCATACGAACCGAATACGTGAAATTTTGGGCTGTTAAGCACCGTTTGTCCAGCCTGGATTACTTCCCGAAACCGGCTGGCTACCAAGGTGGCAGCCGGCTGTCCGGCCATAATTTCAGAAGATAAATTCGGCCCGGATAAACTGCCGACCCGTACCACACTGCTTTCTTCCCGGATTACTTCGCTCATCGTGCGCACATTGCCCCGGGTGAGCACCAGACCCGGATCTTCCAGATCATCTTCATCGATATCCCGTAAGTCAAACCCTTTGGTGCCGTGAATAATGATGTGGTGCGGACGCAAATGCGGTGCCAGTGCCTGGATCATACTCCGGAAACTATTGGACGGCACCACTGGCATAATGAGGGTACACTGCGCTGCCAGATCCGCCAGATCACTCGTAGCGGTTATGCGTGGCGAAATCGGCACGCCCAGATGCCGGCGGGTCAGGTTGATCTCCGCCACCAGCTCGGGCTTGCGGCTGAACAGCAGCACATCTACATTGTAGGCCAACAAGTTTGCAATAGCGGTACCAAAACTTCCCGCCCCTAATACCCCAACCGGATTGAACATAATGATCGAATTACAAATTACTTAATGCCCCCTTCCTGGGTGATGGTTTTTGTCCACAAGGTTTTGCCGTCTATGTTAATAAGGTTTATCTTGACTTCCCGCGCTTTCCGCGGACCACTGAATTCCAGTGTGGCGAAGTTGTGTTCCACGCCCACCGTTCCTTCTACCCGGTATGCATTGAGCTCTTCTCCGCCTTTTGCATAAACACCTGCGGTCATAGAAGAAGAAGTGAGGTCATAAATCCAATTGCCGGCTTTATTCTTCATCGCACTCAGTTCCGAAAAATGGCGGTCGCCCGTTAAAAAGATCACGCCCTTGATATTTTCCCGTTCGATGCGGGCGAGGATCGTATCGCGCTCGGCCGGAAAAAAGTGAAAACAGGTTTCCGAATTATTATTCGTCGTCAGCACCTGTCCGCCAATTGCTACCATTTTGAAAGGAGCCTGACTGGCTGCCAACGCGCCTAAGAACCACTCCAGTTGTTCCTTTCCTAACAAGGTGCGGTCCGGACAGGTTTTACAATAGTTAGGCGTACGGTTATAGCGATTGTCCAGCAGAAAAAAGTCGACATCATTGTATTTAAACTGGGTGGTACAGCCTTTTTGGCCATTGACGCCAAAAGTCGGGTTGCCCCAAAAATCTTTGAACATATCCCACGCCATATCTTTATGGATCCAGGTGCCATCCGCATCATTCGGGCCGAAATCATGGTCATCCCAGATCGCGTAATGCGAGGTATTGGCGAAAAGTTGCTGCATTTCCGGCGTCGCGCGGTCGTGCGTGTAGCGGTGTTTCATACCGGTGCGGGTATTCCAGTCGGGTTCCCGGAAATAAACGTTGTCGCCCAGCCAGATCATCAGGTCGGGTTTTTGTTCGGCAATACGGGTAAAAATTTGGTAATCAGACCCATAGCCCTTCCCCGGACGATCGTACTCTATTTCATTGATATACGCACAACTGCCCGTCGCCAGCGTAAATGTCGGCGGATCGGTGCGCCATTGCCAGAGCGATTGTGTTTTGAAGGTGGTCGGGTAGGCTAATTTTACTGCCTGCCCATTGATATACACCGTGTATTGATACGACTTTCCAGGCTGTACCATATCGGCGATACATTTGGCGGTGTTGGTGAATTCCGTCGTCGTTACAACATCGGTTTTATATTTCACGTCGGGAGTTTCCGTTTCCCAGTATTCCACCAATACATTGGAGCGCCCTTTGGCCTGTACCCAGATCAATACCTCCCGCATATCCGCATAACCGACCATCGGGCCATTTTGAAGCCCTGCATTGCCCTGTAAAAATACAGTGCCACCTTGTGTTATATACCGGGGCGGCGGAACGCAGCTGGCAATCGTTAGTAGTGCAACCGGGAAAAATAAAAAAAGTATTTTTTTCATTTTCAAGTGCTTAGATGTTTTTGACAAAGGTACATAAAGGCGCGTTTTAAACCTTCACTTTACAAAAAAGTCAAACTGGCACCCAACCATCGCGGATCACACTGCGTCTTTATATTTGAAATTAAATTTTTCAAAACCTTGGAATTTCCAAGGATAAACCTTAACTTTGGACCAAACAAAAAAGGAGGTTCGCTATGACAACTCGCATTAGTTTTGTTTTAATCCTGAGTGTAGCCCTTTTCACATCCCTTACGAACGCCCAAACCACTGCGGGCAAAACTTTTAGTAAGACCTTCAATACGGAGGGAAGAGGTACGATCGTGCTCGATTTGCACGGTTCAATCGACCTTAGAATATGGGACAATCCCACCATCCGGATCGAAGAAAGTGTGAGCCTGGCTTCCGGCAATGCCGGCATGCTCGCTGAATTGGTCAATGTAGGTCGCTACGACTTATCAGCAAAACCGGAAGGTGATGCGCTGACCATTACCACACCTAACACGCAAAAACAGATTCGTGTTAAAGGAGAAATTTTGAAAGAAAACATGACTTTCGTCGTGTTCGTACCGAAAGATTTGAAAATTGAAATGCCCAATACGGCCGTACTGGCTGACGCGAAAAAATAAAGACTTGACGCTACGTTTGAAAAATCGCCTGGCTGTGACAAACAGTTCCAGGCGATTTTTCGTTTAAGTACCTGAAAAATAGCCTTACTTTGGGTATTTCGCCCGAACTTTGCCCAAATTATCTCAAAACATGCGTATAATACTCATTCTGATTGGCTTCTTTGTGGCTACTACTAGCGCGCAAGCGCAAATGGAGCGCACGATGTACCAGGTCTTTGAAGTAGACTCCGTCCAGACTGTAGCGCTGGACATTGCCGACATTTACGATATCTATACCTGGGCCGGCAGCAGCATTCTCATTGAAACGAACATCCAACTTTCCAACGGCTCGCCCGAAATCCTGGAATACCTGATTAAAGAAGGCCGTTATAGTGTAGTGATGGACACATTAGCCACCAATGCGGTAAAAATATCTACCAAAGTGCGCGACCGCAAAAAAATTAAAACGCCCGCCGGAGAATGCACGGAAATTCCGGAGGCCAAAATTTTCGTCCCCGATACCTTCATTTGGACCGACGATAAAAAATCGCTGAAGCGCAAACCGCAGTAAACCCACGCTTCTTTTTTCACTTTTCATCCCTGTATTAGTGGTCAATTTTACCCGTAACATCCTTCCCAATGGTCTGCGCGTGCTGGTGCACGAAGATACGACTACACCCTTGGTAGCTGTCAATATACTCTATTACGTCGGTTCACGCGACGAACACTTCGAACGAACCGGCTTTGCGCATTTGTTCGAGCACCTGATGTTTGCCGGTAGCAAAAACGTATCCGATTTCGACGACCCGCTGCAACGCGCCGGTGGCGAAAACAATGCCTATACGACCAACGATTATACTACCTTCTACGAAATCTTACCCGCTGAAAACCTGGAAACGGCACTCTGGCTCGAAAGTGACCGTATGCTGTCGCTCAATATCCATAAAAAAGCCCTGGAAGTGCAGCGCAAAGTAGTGGTCGAAGAATTCAAGGAAACCTGCCTCAACGAACCGTACGGCGACTCCTGGCACCACCTGTCCGAGATGATGTTCCAGCATCATCCGTATCGCTGGCCGGTCATCGGTCTGGCACCGGAACACGTTGAAAATGCAACACTGGACGACGTACGCGCTTTCTACAAAATCTGGTACACCCCCAATAATGCCGTATTAACGATTGCAGGTAATATCAAGACGGACAATGCTATGGCCCTGGCCGAAAAGTGGTTTGGCAATATACCGGCAGGTCCCGCCGCCAACCGCAATCTGACGGAAGAGCCGGTGCAAGCCGGTCCGGTGTGGCGCGAAGTGCACGCCAATGTACCGGTGCCGGCCATTTTCCTGGCATTTCGCACCCCCGCACGTATTCATCCCGATTTTTATACCGTAGATTTACTGTCGGATATACTGGCGCAAGGCCATTCGTCGCGTTTGTACCGCCGGCTGCTCAAAGAGCAACATCTTTTCTCGACGATCGACGCCTATGTCACCGGCAATATCGATCCAGGTATCCTGGTAATCGAAGGCCGACCAGCCGACGGGGTAAGTGTCGAGACTGCTTTAGCGGCTATTTGGGTCGAACTGGATTTATTAAAAACCGAGCTGATCGCAACCCGAGAATTGGAAAAAATCCAGCATCGTTTCGAAAGCACGATCGTTTTTTCTGAAATGAGTGTGCTTAACAAAGCCCAAAATTTGGGTTTTTATGAAATACTTGACCGCGCTGAATTGATGAATGATGAAGTGGAAACCTATTTGCGCATCACACCTGCCGATTTACACCTGGCAGCCAACGCACTGTTTCAGCCGGGGAATTCAGCGACCCTGATCTATATCCCGGAGGAGGCAAAAACGGAACCTGTACCCGCATAAAAGTATAATTACCAGCCGATCAGGACTTGGATTACAAAACTAAAAACCGACCCGACCGTGAAACAACACCTCGCACATATCGCGTTAATCGTCGACGATTACGATAAGGCTATTCAATTTTACACCCAAAAAATGAATTTTGACCTGATTGAGGACACCGTTTTAAGTGAAACAAAACGCTGGGTGCTGGTAGCGCCTAAAGGTTCACAATGTCATTTACTGCTCGCTAAAGCACAGGGCGATCACCAGAAAAGTCGCATTGGCAATCAGACCGGCGGACGGGTCTTTTTGTTTTTACACACCGATGATTTTTGGCGTGATTACAATGCGCTGATTGAAAATGACGTGCAGTTTGTCCGTGCACCTTCGCCTGAACCTTATGGAACGGTGGCCGTTTTTGAAGATTTATACGGCAATTTATGGGATTTGATTGGGCCTGGCGACGTGGCGAACCCGTAAAACCGATGTGTTTACCGGCTTTTACCCGCTGCACCCAAGAAATCAGCCGGCAAATTTTCGTTATTCCTGCACTCCCGATTTATAACTACTCCTTTCCCGTGTACCATTTGCGAAGCATCCGTTCGCCGATCTTGCCTTGCGGCGTATAATCGCGTTCCGGATAACCTTCGTGACCCTCCATATTCGGGAACCACTTCCATAAAAAACCGCCTGCCCACCACGGCTCCGGCTGAAAAGTGGAAAACAACGCTTCTAAGCAGTTAGCCTGTGCCTGCTCATTGATCTGGCGCTGTTCCACCCCTCGCTCCAGCATCCAGGTTTGCCAGCCGCAGCTGTCTACGCTTAGGTAGCCAAACTCGGTAAATAAGACAGGCCTATTTTCACGCACACTATAAGCGCGCATGGAGTCGCGCACGGGGCCCCAGGCTTGTTGCAGATCGGCTACAGCCGGCATAGCATCCTGTACGAGCGGAAAATAGGCGCTGATGCCAATGTAATCCACATCTGCCCAGAACGGCGTGTTGGCATAATCGCTCCAGGTAGCGCAGTAGGTGAGTTTGCCAGTGTAGATATTTTTTATTTTACGGATCAGGTTGTGCCAGAAATCGGGTCGTTTAATGGTGGAAATAGAGAATTCGGTACCAACACAGAACAACTCGGCCTGGGTCTCCTGGGCTATCAATGCCATTGGCAGGATGTATTTTTCATAATCGGCCTCCCATTTTTCCCAATCGGCCGACGTGGCAAAATCCAGCCCTCCCGGCCAACTTCCCGGTACATATACCTGCGGTTTAAGCATTACTTTGAGTCCGGCCGCGTGAGCTACCTGGATACTTTCCCGCACGCCTTCGCGACTTTCGCCCCACCATTTGCCAGGGTGGTCTCCATAATGTACCGCCGGTGCGCCAAGACGGGTAAAGCCATAAGGCACAACGGCTATCCAGTTGGCACCGACACTGGTTACCGCCAGCATTGGATTATCGGAAAAAGGACGTGGCGGCGCTACAAAGGTCAGTCCCTGCATCTTATTTGGATCGGGATTGGGTAGAATGGCCGAAACAGCCGGCAACGGTGCAACAGGCGTGGTTGCGACCGGCTGATGACAGGTAACCGCTAACAGCGGCAGCAAAAAGTAGATGAAATAAGTCTTCATAAAAAATCGACCCCGCCGGCATTTAGTCCGAACGGGGTTGAAAAGTAAGAATTTTTGGTAAAACGACGATGTTTTAACGGGAGAATATAAAGAATCTCCCTGTATGCTTACACCAGCATCACTTGCTCCGCAATCTGGGCTGCCAGCAATTGCATTTCTTCTTCAGATAATTCAACTTTCGCTTTTCCGCTAAACTGCATATCCTTCATCGAATTGAGTGGAATCAGGTGAATGTGCGCATGTGGCACTTCCAAACCGATCACCGCTACACCGATGCGCTGACAAGGAACTACCGACGCTACGGCTTTGGCCACTTTCCTGGCAAAAACCCATAGATCAGCCAGCATTGCATCGTCCAGATCAAAAATATAGTCGATCTCCTGTTTAGGAATGCATAATGTGTGTCCTTTTGACTGTGGACGCACGTCAAGCATTGCCAGAAATCGATCCGTTTCCGCTATTTTGTAACAAGGGATTTCGCCGTTGACGATGCGCGTGAAGATACTTGCCATATCGTTGCTTTTTTTAACCGATTCCGATTTCCAGGATTTCAAATTCGAGGGTACCTCCCGGTGTCTGCACTTTGGCGATTTCTCCGCGCGTTTTACCCAGTAAGCCGTGGCCGATCGGTGAAGTGACCGAAATTTTCATCAGCTTCGCATCCGCTTCCGTTTCCGATACGAGTTTATACGTCATCTCCTTACCCGTTTTCAGGTTTTTGATGGTAACATTCGAAAGAATAACCACTTTTGAGGTGTCGATCTGGGTTTCATCAATAACGCGGGCATTGGACATGACGCCTTCCAACTCATTAATTTTGAATTCTAACATCCCTTGCGCATTTTTAGCCGCATCATATTCGGCATTTTCCGAAAGGTCACCTTGTGAACGGGCTTCGGCAATCGCTCGGGCGGCATCCTGACGACCGGTGGTTTTTAACTCATCCAGTTCGGCCTTCAGTCTATCATATCCTCCCTGCGTCAAATAAGTGTAATTTGCCATTGTCAAAAAATTGGCGGCTTATGGTATAACACCATCAACCTGATTGAAATATACTTTAAAAAAATTTGGTTTGGCGCTGTCCCGCCTGGGACAGGCTATTTTGGTAGGCAGCAAAAAACAGGAACGTTCCTACCGGGCGGGTAGAAACGTTCCTGTGTTTAAAAAGTTGCCACAAAGATACGGGGCAGAACCAATACCAAACAAGGGTTCGGCCATTTTTCTTTACAAATCCAACCGTACGCCAATATTATGAATTCCTTTAAAGATATCAGTCTGACGATACGCATAGTCAATGGCAAAGCGCGTATCCGAATCTTTCTTGACCGGAACCGAGAACGTAAACCCGGCGGCAATACCGTTGTCCAGGGTAGCCTCGTCGCCTGCATCGAATTCATACTTGTAGCCGGCGCGAAGGGCAAAGTTTTTGGCGATCGCAAATTCCAGACCTGCTCCTACCTGGTCGCGTGAAAATGAGTTGGAGGTAAAATTGGTTACCATTGTCAAGCGATTGGCTTGGCCTAACGGCCAGTCATACGATATGCCGATATTCAGTTGCGAAGGCAATTCGTACGCGGCAGAGCGCTGGTAATACGTGATCGGATATTCAATGATAACGCTTGGATTTGGACGCGGTGTGGACAGACCTTCACCGGTAAACCGCATTTTAGAACCTACATTCCGCAATGAAATACCAAATTTAAAACGGTCTTTTTCACCAGTAACATATTGAACCCCAGCATCTAAGGCAACCGCACGAGCACCTACGTTGGTGAGCGACTCGTTTACAAACTTGGCCGAAACACCTACCGAGACGCGATTGGAAAATATGTAGGAATATGAAAGGGTCATGTTAAAAAATGCCGGGCTGTAAGTAGCGCCCGAACCACCCGGTACATCTTCCGTAGTGGTTTCAATATCACCCAAATCAAACGATACCAGACTCACGCCAAAAGCGCCATTGCCAACTTTCTGGGCAAAACTAAGCGCATTGATGTTGATATCGGCCCCTTCCAAATAACGGGTATGACCAATTTGAATCTGGGTTTTTGTAATGCGCGAAAGTCCTGCGACATTCAGGTATATCGCATCCGCCCCGGATACATACGCGGTATTCATCGAATGTAAGCCGGCGGTACGCGCCCAAGGATTGATCAAAAGTTGATTGGCTCCAGCCTCGCCCTGCCGGTCAGGATTGCCTGCAAACAGGCTTCCCGTCAGCATTATAGCGCAAAAAGGCAGGAAATATGCGTATATTTTGTGCATAGTTTTTCAATTTAATAGAATGAATGACCGGTTACACATATTGGAAGGTGCGTTATTAATTATCGGCAGGAAAATATACCGTATAATCAATAACGCACTTCCATATTCATAACACTATTAAAGTCCGGACGGGTCAAACTGTCGGGCAATACCGAACCATTTAATGGTTCGCTCTCCCATACCGGGAGCCTGCAACTGGACGAGATAAACGCCGCTGGCCACAGGAATACCTTTATTGTTTTTCAAATCCCATTCAAGTGCCGGCGTAATCTGCTGATAAGGCTGGTACTCTTCATTGCGCTGGTATTGGCGGATAAATTTGCCATCGAGCGAATAGATAGTAACCGTGCACTTAGCCGGCAGGTTGGTGATTTTCACGACATTCGAGAACTGTGAATTCTCGTATTGCGAGTATCCGTAGTATGGGTTTGGTACACATTTCACCGAATCCAGGGCATTCCCAACTTGCAACTCATCCAATTGACGGACCGCAGACTTGTTGTTGATGCTGAACTGGTACTTCGGATGACCCGTAAATTTATTTCCGTCGTTGTTATTAGACCAAGTTTGGAACGGATTGTCCACCCGGAGTTTCACCGTAAGATCTGATGGGATCAAGCCATCTTTCAAGGGTTTCATGGTGAAACCAGGGGCCATTTGTATCATACCAGCCCAGGCCAATTCCTTGATCGCCAAACGTTTTGGCGAAGCCGAGAAGTTGTTCAGTTCCGGCGAGAATTTTTTACGCAGTTCCGCACAACCGTCATATCTGGTATAAGCCACATAAACGTAGTGTTGACCACCCATCAACAGGCTGTAATAATCCGGCGGACCCCCGCCCCCCACAAATGTAGTAGCGGTTGGGTTGAAGAGCATATCACGTCCGGTATACAATGGGTTGACAGCACTGCTGTAAGCCGAGTTTTCACCAAAGAAGACATTCAGTCTTTCTCCAGTTTCCACATTCACCGCATACCCCGGGAACCAACCCATACCGCGGACTGGCTGACCTACCTGCGCGGCAGGAATACCCGCGCCGGCAACTTCAAGTTCACCATCCGGATCAGGCAGACCATCGCCATTGGTGTCATCTTTACCCACTGAAGGAGCGTAGCGCACATCAAACATCAAACGTTGACGGTTAGCGGCGGCACTTGGGCTTTCGGTCAACAATTCCGGGTTTTTCGGCCAGCGGTTATCGGAGTAATAGAGCGATGCGCTTTCAATAACTACACAGCGGCTCCATTTTGATTTGTCGCTGGTGAAGACGATGTCCACGTTCGGCAGCAAATTTAACCGTGCCTGGCGGTTGGACGTAGTTCCCCATACTGCCTGGGTATTAAAGTTACCTGTTCTTTCGGTCCAGGCCGGCGTGATCAGGCGTTCATTATCAGTAGCGCTACCCATATTTTCTACCCGCCCATCAGCTAAGTAGTAAGGCACGAAAAAGCCGTCGCCGAGTTTAGTCAGACTTTGATTCCGATCCAGCAGTTCGTCTATTTCCAATTTTCCGGTCTTCACAAAATTGAACGGCGAGAAATCCGTATCTGGGAAGCCGGTCAACCAAGCTTGACCTGGATCAGCGTATTCCAATTCCGCGCCAATGCCGCCTTCCTGCACATTACCGACCAATCCGGCAGCATCGTCCGTTTGTGCGACCGTAACCGAGAAGCCATACTGTGCAACAATCTGTTCATTTAATTCACTGATTCGACGCTGGGAAGCCACTTCTTCGCCGGTTTCTACATTGCGTAGCACCCAACGAGCGGTAATATCTAACTTCGTATCGCTCAGATTATCGTCGACGATAGACAATTCATAATTACCATCCCGCACCTCAAACGGATTGAAAATGGTTACGTTGATAGGACCACGACCTGATTTGTAGGTCACCGTGCTGTCATAATCTGCATTCAGCAATTTGGCACGCGTTTCAGGCGTAATATCCAGGAAATTGCCGCCAGCACCCTGGCCTTCCAGGCGCGTAATTTCAACACCGTCGCCATAAGAAGCGCGTAATGCCTGATCCACTATCGGACGCGGAATGACCGTAAAAACCTGAATCGGACCAGTAGCGCTCTTACGACCTGGCAAATAAGTACGTTGCTGTCCGGTGGCAGGTTGTGCCAGTGGATTAAATTGTTCATACTCATTGTAGGCATAAGCAATTACAGTGTAGTAGTACTTTTTGTGGTTAATCAGCCGCTTATCGTTGGTCTGTGCGAATCTATCTTCCTTGATACTGAACGTGTGTTTAATACCCTGATTAGGGCCTTCAACCTGTAGCTCCGGATAGTAAATCTTTCGCGTCGGCATATTAGGATCCAGCGTTTCCACCCAGTTATACAATTTGGCTGCGCCGTTTTTAATATCCACTTGTGCGACAATCCGTGCTTTATCCGGGTCGCCGTAGTCGGAAGTAGAAACATTGGGATTCAACAATTGAAAAATGCGGTATCCCTCAAAACGGTATTGTCCTTCTGGAAGATTCTTCAGGGCATCGGGCGCTAATGGATCTAATTCCGAATACAGTTCTTTCGCGTTATTGGAAAGTTTGGAATCTTCTTGGTTGGTCAAAACGGCAATTACTTCCTGATTAACCTCAATCCAGTTGACATCCGGAGCGTCCGGGCCATCCAGCAGGTCGAAACAGTTGTCAAAAAGCCCTTGTGCCAGTTTATCTGCACGGAACAATCCTTCCAGATCCGGGCACGGGTAATTTGCACTGGATACCCAAGGAACGCCAATGATCAATTCGTTAACAGCACCTGGCGTCAGCAGAAATGGACCGGATGCCTGTAGGGTACGACGGTCGCCAAATGGCAGGTTAGCGGTACACATAGACCAGGCCGGAGCCGGTGAATTTGGCGCTTCGGTAAACGCATATTTAGTGATAACAGTACCATCCTTGGCATTGCCGCCATACGTAAACGGCGATCCATCTTTCCAGCTACCGGTGATGTAGCGAAAGTACTCAACATCCCCGTCAGGGTCGGTTGTACCCTGCGGTGGATTGCCGGTGCCTACATTGTTGTAATACGTAAAGGAAGACATGCCAAGTTCATTTCCGTCTGCATCCAACGGTCCACGGAAATAGTCTACCCCAAGGATCGGCACGTTATCGCAATACGTGTTAATGGGGCCGTCATTACTCGGGCAGGTACAGCCAGGCTGACCATCCGTAGCGTCCTGATTGTATACAAACATCAGGCTCTTGGATGTATCACAACCGACATAGTCATCGAAGGGACAACCTAAGTCGGGGTCTACCCACATCGCGAAAAAGCAAGAGTCGATCAGCGTCGTGGCACGATTAATCAGTTTATAACGCTGAAAGGTCATATCATTCAGTGCATCGTTGGTGGTATAACCAAACGATTGCACCTGCACTTCCATCTGGATTGTTTTACCATTGGTACGTGCGTGCTGCTGGCCACCACCGTGGTCGTTGTAAATCCAGAAAATCATCTCATCGGGATACCGGTCCAATGGGCATCCGCGAATATCGATAGACGGGTAGTCACCATCCAACGGATTATAAAATTGGTCCTCATTTGCATCAAAGAAGCCACCTAAACCCTGAATCGTATTGGGCAATTCAAATCCCCAGACGTCCACGAAGAATGGATTGCCACGAGCAGGCCAGCCACGCAGATTGCGGGGAATATCATTTGGATCTAAGTTACCCTGTGCCAGATTAGCCAGGTGTTTGCGAATGTCGTCTCCCGTCACCCGGAAGTGTTGATCCCAGTTTTTGCAGGTTTGCTGTTCCGCTAACCCAAGATCGGTAAGCGGGCCGGGCCAAAAGTCATTTTTACCGTCATTGCGGTAAGTCTGGCAGGCCAGTTTCAAATTGCCGCCGGGGTCAATGCCGCCGATCCAGACCGAACCAGCGAAAATAGAGGACACTTCTTTCGCACCAGTAGTAGGATCTACCTTCGGCACGATGTAACGGCCCTCATCTTTGTTATTCCACCAGCAGTCGCCGCCGCCAAGTAAGCGCGCCCGTACGTTGTTGATACTCTGGTCAATTTGGTGCTCAGAGTTTGCACATACGTCGCGGTACTGTACTTTTTTAGGCGCGCTACCGATTTTCCCTCCCAAAGTCGGAGTGTGCGCTATTGCGCTCCCCGCTAAGAAGATCAGCCAAACGGCTAACCAAAGTTTGTTAGTACGCATGATATAATTTTGTTTTAACTTTTTAAAAATGAACCCTTTACCGATAAAATAAGCGAGTTCGTAGTCTATTGCAACAGGTGGCTTCTGAAAGCATAATACCTCCAGAATGCCGGAATAATTTAAAATTCAAAAGAAGCACCGACGTAAATACGACGTGGCTGGGTAAAGTTATTGCCGTTCTGCACGGTCCAGGAATACGCGTCCAGGTATCCTTGCAGATTGCGACCCTGTTGGACGACACCATCCAGTACGGACTGGCCTTCACCCGTTGCCAGGTAGCCATCGTCTGTTGGCGAGCCGGTTACCGGATAAACACCCACTATGTTCTTACGGTTCAACAAATTGGCAATCCGCAGATAGATATTCAGGTTGAGCGTTTTTTTATTATTGGCGGTCAACACAAAGGTTTTGTCTACCCGCATATCGACATTGATACGCCAAGGCAAACGGTTGCCATTAATAGATCCTACCGTACCGTCACCGCCGAAACGGGAAGGACGCAACTTGGCCGTGTAAGGTTTGCCGGATGCACCATTAATCTGGAAGTTGGCACCAAACAGGGCCAGAATATCTTTACCACCGATACGGGGTCCGGTGTAGGTTCTTCCAGCCGCATCAAAACGGTAGTCAAATATGGCGCTGATATTATGGCGCTCGTCAAAACTCAATGGGAACAGGGTACGCAAATTACCGCGTGTAGTCAGACCGCGCTGTGAATTAGCGTCAGAACCGGTACCGTCGGCAAATTGCAGTGTATAAGCCAACAACAATTGTGCATTTTGAATCCGGCGCAGGTCATATTGCAGCGTAAAACCTTTTACGGTACCAAAGTCTACGTTTCCATACGTGTCGTAACGGGTAATGGTTGGTACGTAAGCAATCGTACGGCGCTGGATCATATCGCGCTGTTCGCGGTAGTACGCCGAGAATTTGAGCGCAGAAAACTTGTTCAACTGCTGCTGGAAACCTACTTCGTAATCCACCACACGTTCCGGTTTGAGATTCCCGTTACTTACGGGCGTACGACCGGAGGTATAGAAGTACAGGTAATCCAGTGGGGTTATCTGCCAGCCGTCCGGCGGGCGTTGGACCAGGATGTCGTAGTGCGCAAAAAAGTTTGCTTCTTTGGAGATCGGAAACGAGAATGCCAGACGTGGCAGCCAGTTTACTTGCGGCGTGTAATCTTCGAAGGCTGTTTTTGGATCAAAACGGCGGTCAAAAATATCGCCTCCAGATACCTCATCTGCTAACAACGGCGTGACTGGCTCGCTACCGAACACTTGGTTACCGTCATTGGCCTGACGACCATCGGCGAAGTACCATTGGTCTCCATCGCGGTAGCCGGATGGCTCAAGTGTCTGTTGGTTAAGATACACTTTAAAGTCGTCGCCAATCGTACCCGGGCGTTGCCCAGGCGTGGTAGCAAAATAATCTTTGGCCGATTTGATCTGATAGAGCGAATACGGATCGCGCATCACTTTCGTATTCAGGTCAAATCGCTCTATCCGGAGGCCAAGGCTGAAAATCATGCTGTTGAAGGTAAATTTATCCTTCAAAAAAGCCGCCTGGTACAATGGGCGTAAAGGAGCAACCGGGAAGTTGCGCACGCCATCCGCATCTACACTGCGGAAAAAATCTTCAAAGACCACACCATCGGGGGTTTTATTGCCCAAATAGTCATAACCGTAGTAGTCAACTAATTGCGCATCGGTCAATTCACGGGCGGAGAACATGTCCAGGCTGACCTGATCAGGGGTTAGACCGGCACCGTTTACATATTCATCAATGCCAAGGCCGAGTTTTTCCCGAATCTTTTTGTAAAATTTCACATCGGCAATATCCACGACTGCATTGGCATAGATGTCCGTGGAATCACCGGATGGGTTACCTGGCACAAAGAATTTACCAACGACTTTATCGGTGTTCAAACCGTTAAAATGGATATTGGCCGTATTGTTCATCAGGTTCCAGATGGTGGACGGTGCCATGCCCCAGCTCCGCTCGGTGCGTTGCTCGTTCAGCAATCCAAACTGAATATTATGTACCCCTGATTTTCCTAATTTCAAATCGAAACCGCTGGAGGCCGAAATGATCAGAATGTCGCTTTCGCTTTTATTATAGGAGTTGTATACCTGATTGATATTGGTATACATGCCGCTCCATACATCATTGTAAACATCGGAGAAAAAACCGTTGCGCACATTGTAGGTGGAAAATGCAGAACTCGATTGCTCATCAGACAAAGCAAACTCATTGTAAGTATTTTGGACCTGATTAGGGAAACGGAACTGATCGTTTTTATCGGTATATCCCGGCTGAAAGTTTGTAAAATCGATCGTATTACCTACGTGTACGACTTGATTGGAATCATTGAAGCCAGCTTGTGGAACTTCCACAAAATTAAAACGGCCAATGTAACCGTAGTCGAAAATCCTGTCTTTATGGACAGGGTCGTAGGTTCTACCCGAACCGCGCTCAAAAGCCGCCTGTAACTGGTAACTGGCGTTGGAGATCGAAACCTTATTGGACGAGGCTTTATTACCTGCCGGATCGCTGCTGCCCAGGCGGTGACGGAATCGGGCAATCCCGCGATAACGCTGGTTGTACTGGGTTGGATTATTATCCGTATTAAGATAACCCCAGCCACCGGGTGTAAATTTATTTTCCGTGTCCTTATAAGTACCCGTAATGCTGATGTCGATATCTTTGGTCAGTTTGTAGTCGATCTTACCGGTCAGGTCAATATCGCGGCGGTTTTCGTTAGGACGATATTTCAACACATCAACACTGTCGCGAGTGATATTTTCAGCAGATGCTACAAATGTACCATTGCGCGCGAAAAGCGGATGCGCGGCAATGTTTTCACGCACGCTGGGTTTCACCCGGTAGGAAGGCAATGCCGAAGGGTCATCATCCTTTTGTTGTTGGTACTGGCCGGAAAGACGGAAACCAAGAATAGTTTCGCTGTTTTTACCATCATTTGTACGGCGTTTCAAAATCGGACCACTGATATTGGCCGTACCAAGGAGCCAACCGTAGGGGTCGAGGCCATTGGAGTTTTCCAATTCTACAGCGCCGTGGTATTCGCTGGCAGGCCCTTTGGTAATGATCGAGATAACACCGCCGGTAACGTCGCCGTATTCGGCACCAAGTCCACCGGTGATGATCGATAGCTGCTCAATGTCCTGTACCGGAGGCGTAGAACCGCTCACGCGTACACCATCGATATAGTAGTTAGTGGCATTCGAGCGCGAACCCTTAATGTTAACGGCACCGCCATCTACCGAACTTACGCCGGGTGTACTGGCCGCAATCGCATTGATACTACGGGTGGGTAGTTTAGCGATGTCTTTGGATGTCAACGTATTACCGGTTGAAGTTTCATCCTGTTTGATCAGTGGAACAACGTACGTTGTTACCACAAATTCATCCAGGACATTCCCTTCTTCGAGCGTTACATCATCCATGTAATTTAACTTACCGGTCAATACCTGCACCGCCGAAACTTGGGCGGTTTTGTAGCCTGTATAAGTTACTTCAACGGTGTAATAGCCGGCATCCAGCGGGATGCGAAATTTCCCCTCATAATCGGTAATACTACCTTTTACGAGGTCGGTGCCTTTCAGCACCTTGACCGATGCTCCGACGAGGGGCTCACCTTCCCCATCTTTCACATTCCCTAGGAGGTTGGTGTTTTGGGCGAAGGCGGCTCCGGCACACAGGAGCATCGCAATTGTTAAAAGTAAAGAACGTACCATAAAAATGCTGGTTAAAAATTGTAGTTCACAATACAAAACGGGCCGCAATGATAATGAATTCATCGACTGACCGCATTATTCTCACGATAGATTGTCATTGTTTTGACAAAACTGTCTTAATTTTTTCAATCAGTACTGCTGCCATGCGGGCTTTAGATTCATGGGTCCACCCGGCGATATGAGGCGCAAGTACCACATTGTCAAGCGCATGCAACCGATCGTACCTTGTAAATTCAGCCTCGGTGAAGGTTCCTGGTTTTTCATTTTCAAATACATCCAGACACGCACCCTGTACCCATCTTGTCTCCAACGCGGCGATCAAATCGTCGGTTTTGATGCATTGGCCCCGCGAAGTATTCACCAAAACTACTCCGGGCCGGCATTGGGCGATAAATGCCTGATCCACATAATGCTTCGTTTCCGGCGTAAGTGGCAGGTGCAAACTAATCACATCTGCCTGGGTCTGTATTTCTTCCAATGTGCCTTCCTGTACGCCCGGAAAATCATCCACATACGCTGTTTTATATTTATCAAAAGCGATTATGTGCATGCCCAAACCGGACAAAACCCGGGCGAACTGGCTACCGGTATGCCCAAACCCGATAATCCCCATTGTCTTGCCGCGCAATTCAAAACCCCGGTTCGCTTCCCGCCGCCATATATTCTGCCGCACTTCCCGATCAGCTTGCAACAGGTTGTTCGCCAAGGCGAGCAACATGCCAAGCGCTTGCTCCGCCACTGCATTCCGATTGCCCTCTGGGCTGCTTATTACCGCAATGCCTCTTTCGGTAGCATACGGGCGATCGACAATCTCCATCCCGGAACCCAGTCGTCCGACAAAACGCAACTGTAGCGCAGCGTCTATAAAACTGCGGTTCACATTGATCTTGCTGTTGATGATCAACCCCGTATAGTCAGCAATGCGCTGCAATGTTTCTTCCGGCGTAATCTCCGGTTCAAAATCGCAGGAAAAGCCTAACTGCGTCAATGCTTCGATCAAATACGGATGGCAGTCATCCGTGATTAATACTTTTTTCACGAACGATAGGTCGAAAATAGGCACCCTCCAGCGGAGAAAAATGCCCGATTGTGTGAAATAACCCCGTACGGGGATGAATACATCCTTTGAGTTCGTGAACGAAAAGCGATGTTCGTTGGTCGTTCGCCAGACTTGACAGACATTTGCAGTGCGGTATTTTACCGATAAACAGTTAAGCCCGTTCGACTAACAGGCGGCAAAGATATTTACACAACAATATGAAACACATCTTTTTTTCGATTCTCGCAATATTCTGTTTGGCAACCTGTAAAAGTCCAGTTTCGCCCGTAAAACGCTCGCTGGATTGTTACATCCGGATTCTGGAAACAGAAAATCAAGTGCTGGCGCAGGCCAGTTTGCGCAATGAAGCAGCTACGCCACCGGCACCGGTGGAAATGTCCGGGGGCTTTCGCTTCCAGGGCATGCCGATGAAATTGCAGCCGGTACAAGGTCTGACTTATCAGGTAAGTTACGCCGGAGGGCTCGTGCCGAAGTATTCCTTCGAATGGCAGGAAGCAGACGCAAGGCACCAGTTTGAAGTGCCCATGGCCGGGGTCGGCAAATTCGGATTTGATACCCCGACGCTTTCGCGCCGGCAGGCCACCCGATTGCGCTGGGAAGGCGGGGGCTTGCAAAAAGGCGAATCGCTGGTGTGTATGTGGGAAAATGCAGCACTGGGCAAGACGTTGCCGATGGAAATGATCACCACCGCAAGTATCCCTGAAATAGCCCTGCCCGCCGTTAAAATTTCCGCCCTGGATCCCGGACAATGGACCTTATACCTCGTGCGAAAACGGCTCGAAAAAGCCACGGTCAACGGCATCAGCGCCACCGCTATCGTGGAGTTCTATTCGCAAACCGACACGATTATGGTGCAGGAGTAGAAAAGTTATGGGTCATGAGTTATTCTTCATAATCGAGTGTTAGGCATTGATTATCAGAGGCTTAACTACAAATCATGAAAAATAACTCATCACTCATAACCCATAACCCCTTTCCTTCTTACCATAGTCAATATTGTTGCGATGGCGACGGTTTCGCCGGTTTCATCGTACACATCTACCAGCCACTTGACAATGCCGCGAGGGATGGCGGCAATACCTTCCCGGGTTGGATCGTGCTCCTGTTCGATTTTTTCCCGGACGGTTAGTTTCACGCCGATCGTCATACCAGGGTAAACGGGTTTGGTAAAACGGCATTCATCGAGGCCATAATTGAGTAAAACCGGTCCTTTTTTAGCATCGACGAATAATCCGGCGGCCTTGGAAAGCACGAAATAACCATGCGCTACCCTACCGGTAAAAGGGGTTCCCTCAAGGGAGGTCGCGTCCATGTGCGCATAGAAATTATCGCCACTCACATTGGCAAAATTATGAATATCCGCTTCGCTCACCGTGTGTTTGGCGGTCAGCAGTGTCTCGCCGATAAACAAGTCTTCAAAGTGTTTTTTAAAGGGATGTACCGGTGTCTCGGTTTGCTGTGCGCCCGTTTGGTATTGGTTGGTAACGGCAGTTATATCGGTCGGATGGCCCTGAATAGCCGTGCGTTGCAGGTAATGCAACACCCCGCGCATACCGCCCATTTCTTCCCCGCCACCCGCGCGACCGGGACCGCCGTGGGTCAACATCGGCATCGGCGAGCCATGTCCGGTACTTTCTTTGGCCGACGTGCGATTGAGGATGAGGATGCGTCCATGAAACGCTGCGGCATCCAGTACGTAGGTGCGCATGATGTGCGGATCGTAGGTGCAAATGCTGGAGACCAGCGATCCTTTGCCCATATTGGCAATTTCAATGGCATTTTCCAGGGTTTTATACGGCATCAATGTAGATACCGGTCCAAAACACTCGGTCTCGTGCGTAAGCGTTTTTTGATACGGATTATCATTCAACAATAAAACCGGTGGAATGAATGCCCCTTTGTCGCGTGCTGCACCGGTCACCTCAAATGCATCCGGATCGCCAAAAATAACGGGTGTCGCAACGGTTAATTCGGCCAGTCGCTCTCGTACACGCGCAAGATGCGCCCGGTTGATGAGGGCACCCATGCGCACGCCTTCCACGGCCGGGTCACCGACGACCGTCTTAGAGAGTTCTTTGCGTAAAGCACTTTGCACTGCTTCCAGCAGATTTTCCGGTACGACAATACGCCGGATGGCGGTACATTTCTGACCGGCCTTGGTCACCATTTCCCGGCGACATTCTTTGATGAAGAGATCGAATTCAGGCGTACCCGGCGCGGCGTCTTGCCCTAAAATAGCGGCATTGAGCGAGTCGGCTTCCATGGTAAATGGTACGCTGTGCGCCAGCAAGGCTGGATGCGCCCGTAAAAGTCGGCCGGTGGAAGCGGATCCGGTAAAAGTAACGACATCATGCATCTGCACCGCATCCAGAATACCGTGACCGGAACCTACGACCAATTGCAGCGCGCCCTCCGGCAAAATGCCCGATGCGGCAATATCGCGCACCATCGCTTCGGTTAGATAAGAGGTTTGCTCGCTGGCTTTTACCACCGCCGGCATACCGGCCAAGAGGTTGACGGCAATTTTTTCGAGCATACCCCAGATAGGGAAATTGAAGGCATTAATGTGGATGGCCACGCCTTGTTTGGGGACGAGAATATGGTGGCCGATAAAGGTATTCTCTTTGGACAGCCGAACCGTCTCTCCTTCCACGTAATAGGACTCGTTCGGAAATCGGCGGCGTAAACCACTGTAAGCGAACAAGTTGCCAATACCGCCTTCGATATCCACCCAACTATCCTGGCGGGTAGCGCCCGTCCAATGACTGATGGTATAATATTTTTCCTTTCTTTCTGTGAGGTACAATGCTAAAGATTTTAGCATGCGTCCTCGCTCATGAAAAGTCATACGACGCAATATTGGACCGCCTGTTTTACGACCGTATTCCAGTATGGCAGCGTAATCCAGTCCCTGGCTACTGGCAGTACCTAGCAAATCACCTGTAATAGCGTGGTATTGTGGTGTACCATCGCCTTCGCCTGCAATCCAGCGGTTGCCAACGAAATTGTGTAATTGATGCATAATTAAGTGGTTAAGGCTGTTTTCTTACGGTTTAAACGCCACAAAAGTAATCATTCAGATCGCGAAATCGAGTATTTTTAACTGCGCCAGTCTATAACGCAACCGGACAGGCTGGTCTGAATTATGCTTACCAATAAAGGAACGGCCCGGTGTACAGAAGTACATCGGGCCGTTCCTTATTATTTATTCCTGCCTAAAATTAAGGCATTGCCACTTTTACTTTTGCGGCTGCATCGCGCCAAAGCGCTTTTTTCACCTTTTTACCTTTGGTTTTTTCGGCCAGTACCACCGCATTGGTCGTATTGACTACGCCGCCGGTAACCGAAAGGCTGCTAAAAGCAACTTTTTCATCTTTCGTGCCTGGTTTCACCACCTGCTCGTCAGATTTGGTAACCGATTCCATCATAATGTTCTTTACCTGTACTGCCGAAAGACCGGGGTAATAAGAGCGCAGGACAGCTGCAACGCCTGCCGCAGCAGGAGAAGCCATCGAAGTACCGCTAAAAGCAGCGTATTTGTTATCCGGAATGGTAGAGTTAAGATCGACACCCGGGGAGAACAAATCCACATTTTTCTTACCGTAATTAGAGAATGGAGCCACGCGTTTTTCGGCAGGTTTCCAGGAGAGCGCGCCGATTTCCACCCAGGTGGCCACGTTTTTGCCCTTCTTGAATTGACCTTTCACCGTAGAGCCAAATTCGTCATTCGGGAAGTTTGGATCGGAGTCGTTGTTTTCCGAGTCGTTGCCGGCAGCGTGCACCAGCAGTACATCATGGTCAGCCGCGTATTGCATAGCCGCATCGACGTAGGCTTTTTGCGGACTGTATCCTTTACCGAAAGACATATTGATGATACTTGCACCGTTGTTTACGGCGTAATAGATAGCATTGGCGACATCTTTATCGCGCTCATCGCCGTCGGGCACACAGCGAACACTCATGATGCGCACATTCGGCGCAATGCCGTTGATGCCGACGCCATTATCGCGTGTAGCCGCAATGATACCGGCAACGTGCGTGCCGTGACTGGCATCCGGTCCGCGGTAATCGTTGTTACCATAAATTTTGCTGGTCAGATCTTCCGGATTGTCGCCCACGACACTACGTGGATTATAATCAGGATTGAGATTGTAATTCAGTTGGCTCGCGAAGTAGTCATTGGCTTCTTTGCGCTGATCTTCGACACCTTCAATGGTCATACCACGACCGAATACACGCTCCAGCAAGGTAGCCGAGGCTTGCACATCCGTTTTCGTGCTTTTTTTCGCTTCGGCGATGTCTTCGTTGGTGATCGTAGTTTTGCCTACTTCTGCTTTTACCGAAGCGATGGCTGCATCCAACTGGACAAAAAAGCCTTCGGTTTGCTCCTTTTGGTCTTTGATGTCTTTGAGTTGCGATTCGAAGGCCGATTTGATGTCTTCATAATATTTGTACTCATCTTTGGCCGGACCATACAGGTTTTTAGGATCGGTGTCTTTGAAACGTTTGCTCAGGCGCACGTATTCGCGGGTGAGTTCCAGCGTTTCGTGATCGACATTTTTACCGTCCTTGCCGCCCAGGAAATTCCAGCCGTGTATGTCGTCGATGTAACCATTGCCATCGTCGTCCTTACCGTTGCCGGCGATTTCGCCCGGGTTGGTCCACATTACGTCTTTCAGGTCTTCGTGTTTATAGTCGACACCCGAGTCCAGGACTGCTACGATAACAGTTTTACCTTCTTTGCCCTTTTCTTTGAGCATTTTAAGGGCTTCATCGCTGCTGGTACCCTGTACATTGTCTTTCGACATATCGCGGGTAAACCAGTTGTCCGGTGCTTTAGGCGCCTGAGCGGCCAGGGTGAACACAGGCAGGCAGAATGCGGCGATAGCCACTAATTTTTGCAATGTCATGTTGTGAAAATTGATTTTGACCCTGTAGTCAGGTTTACACAACCGGAACTTAACATGGGCGTGAGTGATGTTGTAAAATAAAAGGGCCGCAAGGATGTTTGCGGCGCAATTTGAAACGCAAAAATAGCAGTTTTTATATCTGCCGTTCGCGGATTAGACGAAAAGACGTTTTATGACCATTATTGACAGGAAGGAACGCCCAACGAAAGATAAAAAATGCACGTCATACCGACAGAAAGCCAAAAACTCAAAATCAGTAACCCAAAAATTAACTTAAGAATTCATCGCTCTTTACCTTCGTGCATCACCATAAATTAGCTGATTGGGGAGCATATAGAACCTGTTCTTCTCCCGATAAACAATATCCTATGCGCTTTGCTACGTTTTTTTGCTTATTATGCTGGTCGTTTTGGGGGCAATTGCAAGCCCAGGATTTGCATTACTCCCAATTCTATTTTCAGCCACAACAATTTACGCCGGCTGCAACGGGGATGTTTCGCGGATCCATGCGCGCTGCTGCTATTTATCGCAGCCAGTGGACGTCCGTGCCGGTGAATTACAAAACCTTCGCCGGCGCATTCGACTGGAAAGTCCGCCAACGCGGTACCAGTCTGCTCTCTGCCGGATTTTCGCTGGCGCACGACCAGGCCGGAGATGCGGCGCTAGTCTGGTCTCAGGCGGGGTTGAACCTCAGCGCCGCGCAGGCACTGGGAGAGCACAGGCCATTTCGCTCGGTTTTGGCATTGCGTTTGCGCAAAGAAGTTTTAATACCAATTCGTTAAAGTTTCAAAATCAATGGGATGGCGATATTTTCAACGCCAGCGCTTCGACCGGAGAAAATTTCAACCGCGCTTCCGGTTTTGTACCGACCCTATCGGCCGGCTTACAATGGCAGGTCGAATCTGCGGAAACCAGATCGCGCCTGAGCATTGGAGCGGGCGCATTTCATTTGAATCGTCCGAAACTGGGCTTCCGCAACGACCAACAACCCAATCTTCCCATCCGCCTGGCACTCCACCTGCAAAGCGCTTACCAGATCAATCAAACCCTGGATATTGTGGCCTTTGCGGTAGCACAATCGATGCACAAAAGCCGGGAGATTGTGGCGGGAGGCGGGGTGCGCCAAGTGCTTACTACTGGTCCGGGCAATGAGACGGCCGTGCAAGTAAGCCTAGCCATGCGCTTAGGCGATGCCTTTATTCCGGCTGTACAGTTTGAACGCAATGAATGGACCGTGGGTGTAAGTTACGATCTGAACACCTCCGATTTCAATGTTGCGACCGGACGGCGGGGCGGGTTTGAAATAGCCGCCGTATATCGGAAAATTCCAGTGCCACCGGTTAAAGTTTTTAAGTCTTGTCCGATTTTTTAGGCTAAATATTCCGTATCTTGCCGGTTCCCCACTGCCTCTTTCACCAAAAAGTTGCTTATGCGAAATTTCATTTTAATCACCCTCCTCCTCTTAGGATCGATCAGTAGCTGGGCGCAATCACTTCGGGCGTACGAACGAGCCGGGGATGCATCCTTTCGGGACAAAGACTTTGCTGCAGCCGCTCAACATTATTCGACCGTACTACAACGCGATGACGATAATCCACAGATCCTGTGGAAATATGCGGAAAGCACGCGCATGTTCAATGCCTTTCCGGAAGCCGAACGCGCTTACCGCAAGATCAGTACTTCTAAAAAAGGGCGCAAGGAATTTCCCCTGGTGGATCTGCGACTGAGCGAAGTAAAGAAAGCGCAGGGCGATTACCCGGCCGCCATCGAATTGCTGGAAAATTTTATTACGTCCAATCCAACTGCGCCCGCTGAATCCTTGCGGTTGGCCCAAAGCGAACTGGCTTCCTGCCGACTCGCCCAGGAATTGTCGGCCGATAAAACCAAATTAGAGATCAAACACCTGGGTAAAGAAATCAACAGCCCTTACAGTGATTTCGCCCCGGTAATGATCGGCGATACGCTGTTTTTTTCCTCCTACCGATTTGATAAAAAAAATGACCGGCGTCCGGCGAAAAGCAAGATCACCAAAATCATGTTTTCGATGAAAGGAGGTCGCGCCCGCGAACCGGGCAAAGGTTTTCCCGCTGCCGACAGCGCGCATATTGCCCACACGGCTTTTTCTCCCGACGGCCGCTACGTCTTTTTTACCGTTTGTAAAAACTTGAATGCCAGCGATATACGCTGCGAATTGTGGTTTACGCTGCTGGATCGGCGCAAGCGATGGCTGCCAGCGGTGCGGTTGCCGGAGCCTGTCAATATGCCAGGTTATACGGCCACGCAGCCAAGCGTAGGCTATGACCGGGATCTGGAAGGCCTGGTTTTGTGGTTTGCCAGCGATCGTCCGGGCGGAAAAGGGAAAATGGACTTGTGGTCCGTACCCCTGGATACGAACTTCTTCTGCCCCTGCAATCTACCGTTGCCGGGTAAAAAGATCGGTAAATTGCCCAAATTTGAGACACCGCAAGACGCGTCGGCTATCAATACACCGGAAAACGACATTACACCGTTTTTCCACGGCCCTACCCAGCAGTTATGGTTTAGTTCCGACGGACTGCCGGGCATGGGTGGCTACGATATTTTTTGGAGTAAAAAGGATAGCACGTTGCTCCGTCCGCCACAAAACGCCGGTGCCGGCCTGAACACCAGTTACAATGATCTGTACCTTTTTCTGAAGCCGGATGGCAAAAATGGCTACCTGAGCAGCAACCGCCCGGGCTCTTTCTACCTGGATGAAAAAAACAAGGCTTGCTGCAACGATATCTTTTCTTTCCAGTTGCCCGAACCGCCGGTAGTAACGCCGCCTGCCCAGGATTCCATACCTGGCCTGGCAGTAAAATCGCCCCCGCAAATACCGGAACTCCCGGTACCGCCGGTGGCCGATCCGCCCAAGTTGCAGGATTTTGTGGGACTGCCGCTTTATTTTGACAATGATGAACCCGATAAACGCACGCACCGTACGACTACGCAAAAGACTTATGAGACTACGGCGCAGGCCTATCTGGAGCGTGAAAACGACTACCGCATCAATTTTTCCACCGGCCTGCGCGGCACCAAACAGGAAGAAGCGGAAAGCATGATCGAGGATTTTTTTGACAACGAAGTGCGGCGCGGTTACGATCGGCTGGCTCAATTATGCGATGTAATACTGACGCGCCTGCAAAATGGCGAACAACTGGAAGTCCTGATCAAAGGGTTTACGAGTCCCCGGGCGCAGAGCGACTACAATATCAACCTAGGCAAAAGACGAATCAGCAGCGTGCGAAATCAGTTTAGCGCATTTGCAGATGGCGCTTTACAGCCGTACCTTGCCGCAGGACAATTAAAAGTGACTGAGACCAGTTTTGGAGAGACGACTGCACGCCTTGGGATCAGCGATAATCTCCAGGATGAGCGAAATTCGATCTATCACCCCGATGCGGCGCGGGAGCGCCGGGTCGAAATTGTCGAAATAAGGGAGAAAAAATAGGTAAATCAGGGGTTTTAGGGACTAAAAAAAATTAAATACATTTTACCAAAATTTTTTTTGCCGTTTCAAAACTCATTCTTTTAAATTTGCCGCAATAAAGTGTCTGCATGCACGTAGCGTGTTGATTATCAAAACCAAATAATACCCGACCTTGGCTAAGAAACGCGTTGTTAAAGACTACGATGCCCTCACGGAAGATATCGTCCGGCTCGTCAAAATGAAGTACCCTAACGGGTACGCTGAAAGTCTCGTAAGTTACACGGACAAACAGGGAAAAAAAGTATCCGCCCTGCCTTTTGAGGCTGAGGATACTTATTATCTTATCCGCATGACCATGCTGGAAGCCAAACGCCTCGTTAAAGAGGACGTGGACTACGACGATGAAGGTCACTTGCGGGAAAACTTCGCCGAAGTGGAGGTGGATGACGAATTCGACGGCAGAGGCGAAGACGATGATGATTTGGGAGATGATGGTTCCTCCGATGAAGATGATCATATCATTGTAACCCGCCGTCGCGATGACGACGATGACCGCGATGTTCCCGACGATACGGAATATTAGGCATTGCATCGTACTGTGCGCAAGCAGTGCTTCCTGCTGTTGCTAAAACAACCCGTTGCGACTTTGGTCGTGGCGGGTTGTTTTTTTGTTTTTCGAAAAAAATATTCATTTATTAATTGACCTTTGCCATTATTTCAACATAAAATTCTATTAACTATGGATCTAACTTCACTTTTGATCACCCTATTCATTGGTGCTGCATCTGGCTGGCTGGCCGGTTTTATTCGCCAGGGTTACGGTTTTGGTTTGCTCGGTAACATCGTCATTGGTATTATCGGCAGTTTTATCGGTTCCTGGTTGTTTGCTCGCATGGGTTGGCACATCGGCACGGGATTATTCAGCCATATCGCCACTGGCGTAGTAGGCGCATTAATCCTGCTTTTTTTGATCGGATTAATCCGGCAGCCGAGATAAACTATCGGTAATTGTCCAGCACAACAGCCACGATTTGCCAGCCTTAAGCGCGCAATTCGTGGCTTTTTTTATCTTATCGCCTTCTTTTTATGCGTATTGTATTTTTCTGCACTTTGTTCCTGATCGGGTCATCGGCCTGCAACAACTACCTCGGCAACCCCTACTCCACTCCGCTGACTACGCGCACGGTGCCCGGACCAAACCCCGATATCCGCCTGGAGCCGGCTAACTGGTGGGCCGGGATGCAACACAACAAGGTCGAAATACTGATCCGTAAGGCTGGGCTGGGCAGTTACACGGTGACCCTCGGCAAAAACACCGGCATAAAACTGGTGAGTGTCACAAAAGGCGACAGCCCGAATTACCTGTTCGTCACCCTGGAAATAAAACCGAAAGCGCCGGCGCAGCGACTGCCCATTATCTTCACCAATGGCACCAGCACGTTTACCCGGGAATTTCCGATCCTGGCCCGCACCCTGGCCCCCAAAGCGCAGGGCGTCACCTCCCGCGATGTGGTCTATCTCATTTTTCCCGATCGTTTTGCCAACGGCGATCCTTCCAATGACAACGTACCCGGCATGCTGCAAGGACTGGAACGCGACTCGTTGGTCGGCCGGCACGGCGGCGACCTGAAAGGTATCAGCGATCACCTGGATTATGTGCAGGATCTGGGCGTTAATACGATCTGGATTAATCCGGAACTGGAAAATGACCAAAAACATGCCTCGTACCACGGTTATGCCGTGACGGATCATTACCGGGTAGACCGGCGCTTCGGCTCCAACGAACAATTACAGAATCTGATCAGCGAATGCCATCGCCGGGGCCTGAAGGTGATTCGCGATGTAGTACTCAACCATATCGGCAGCAATCATTACTGGATGCAAGATTTGCCTTTTCAGGACTGGATCAATCAGTGGCCGTCTTTCACCCGTACGACCTACCGCGCACCCACGCTGGTAGATCCGTATGCGGCCCAAGCAGATATAAAACACTTTACCGATGGATGGTTCGATACAAGTATGCCGGATCTGAACCAGCGCAATCCGCACGTGGCTACTTATCTGATCCAACAGGCCATCTGGTGGATTGAATACGCCGGTTTTGACGATCTGCGCATCGATACCTACACGTATTCCGATCAGCCGTTCTGCTCCCGCTGGTGCAAAGAGTTGCGCGAGGAGTATCCAAAACTCAACATGTTTGGGGAAATATGGGAGAATGCCGTGCCGGTGCAGGGATATTTTGCCGATAATCAACCGCTCAAGCGCGGCAATTTTGATTCTAATTTGCCCGGTGTGATCGACTTCCAATTGTGTTTTGCCATTCAGGAAGCGCTCACCCGCGAACAAGGCTGGACCGAAGGCGCGAGCCGCATTTATTACACGCTGGCACAGGATTATTTTTACGAGGATCCCTACCGAAATATGGTGATGCTCGACAACCACGATTTTACCCGGTTTTATACCACTATAGGCGAAAATTATGATAAATACCGCAGTGGAATGGCTTTTCTGTTGACTACGCGCGGCATTCCACAGATCTATTACGGGACGGAATTATTGGGCACCGGCAACGCATCGCCTTCGCACGGCAATATCCGCAAAGACTTTCCCGGCGGCTGGGCAGGCGATAAGGTCAATAAATTTACGGCTGCTGGGCGTACGGAACAAGAGCAGGCAGCCTTCAATTACGCTCGCACGCTGATTCGCTACCGCAATGAAACACCCGCGCTGCAAACCGGCAAATTGATGCAGTTCGTACCGGTCGACGGCGTTTACACTTATTTCCGGTATGACACAGCCAAAACCGTAGCTGTCTTTTTAAATACGGCCAACAAGGATATGGAAATAGATTTATCCCGCTTTGCGGAAAGAATGCAGGGATTTACGCAGGCAAAAGATGTGACTACGGGGGCCATTATCACCGATCTGCACACCTTGAAAATTACCAAAAACAGTCCGATAGTGTGGGAATTAATGCCTTGATGTTAGTCTGAAACAGCACTGTTATCTTTTTCCGCACTGCCGTTGTCCTGTCCGCGGTAGTTGACCCAAGTGGCATTTTCAGAATCCATAATCTGTTCGGCACGCTCGACAAAAGTTTTGAGCGGGTCCGCATCAGTCCGATAGATCCCGGCGAGATTTTGATACATGAACTGCTCCCGGCGCAAGCGCTCGGCGGTCAACCGGTAGGTAAACCAGTTGTCTTTCCATTTTTTCAGGCTGATAAGCCCTTCGGTCATGGCGACTGCAATACCGAGCAGTCCGGTGATATATTTCAGATTGGGAAGACTTTCTGAATATCCCACACACAGCGGGATTAGCGCACCGCTTACGATGACCACCATCCGGCTGACATGGTACCATCTTTTATTGGTTTTGCTCTTGTCGCTGTAGTACTTTAACTGGTCTTCAATTCTATTTTGCTGATAGACCTGGTCGGGACCTGGACCGGAGGCGTTGGTTTCGTTTTCAGTTTGCATCGATTGGGCTGTACGTTTTGAAATGAAAGATGGTACTTACTTTTTATAAGTTTCAAAAAATTCGGCGCGGGCAATGCGGTATACTTCCTGAATTTTCGGATCAGTAGCCAGAAAGTCGCCTTCTTTTGCCACCATCGCTTCATCCCAGGCGGCCATAAAATGAAATTCTTCCGGCAAGTCCAGCGCCTTTAAACGCTCCGCAGTCAATTCAAGCGCGGTGATCTTTCCCAGGGGTTTGTATTCGTGAAAATCATTTTCCACAGGGCCGATGTGCTGGTATTTTTCGGCAAATTTCTGGGGGGAGACAATGTACTGCTCCCCGGCTTTGGTTTGATTTTGGACGATGAAGTCACCTTCCTTGGCGACTTTGGTGGTTTCTAATCCATCACCGGTGATAGAGTCGATACGTTCGCCACCGGCGGCCTGTCTGGCCAGAATGTTGCGAAATTTGTGGTAAATTTCACCTTCTTTTTCGAACAGAGGGCGTACTTTTTGTACCAGTTCGGCTTGCGAAATGTTATTTTTTTCGATCAAAACAGTCTATTTTTTCCCAAAAGTAGGGTGTATGCCAATCACAAACCAAGTTTTTACCGAAAAATTATAGCAACGCTCAATAACCTTGATTTTCGCTACGTTTGCGTTCAAATTATTCATAAATGATGTTGAAATTGAAAAACATACTCTTATTCTTCGCACTGCTCCTGTCTATCGTCTGCAATTCAACGGCTCAGATTGTTCCATTCCCTTATAAAATTAACAAAGAAGCGCTGGGCGACAGTGTTATGGTGGTTTCAGCCCATCCACTGGCCACCAAAGTCGGGCTCGACATCCTGCGCAAAGGCGGCAATGCCATCGACGCTGCGGTAGCGGTGCAATTTGCCCTGGCCGTAGTGTACCCGCAGGCCGGCAATATCGGCGGTGGCGGCTTCCTGCTGCTGCGCGATAGCAAAGGCAAAGTAGCGGCCCTGGATTACCGGGAAAAAGCGCCAGCCGCAGCGACCGAAAAAATGTACCAGGACTCAACTGGTAAGGTAATCGGAAGCCGCAGTCGTGTCGGCGCACTCGCTTGCGGCGTCCCCGGCACGGTAGATGGCATGTGGGAAGCGCACAAGAAATATGGCAGCCTGCCCTGGGTAGAACTGGTGAACCCGGCGGTAGAACTTGCCAATAAGGGCTACCAGATCACCGCCCAGGAAGCAGCACAATTGAACGGCGAAAAACTGACTTTTGCGCGAAATTCCAGCATTATTCCAGCATTCATTAGCGTGCAGGACTGGGTGGCCGGCGACTGGCTGATCCAGAAAGACCTCGGCAACACCCTGAATCGCATCGCTGGCGACGGCCGGGAGGCGTTTTATGCCGGCGGTACGGCGGCGCTGATCGTCAATGAGATGAAGAAAAAAGGTGGGCTGATTACCGAGGAAGATTTAAAGAACTACCACAGTGTCTGGCGTACGCCCCTTGAGTTCGACTATCGCGATATGCACATTATCACCATGCCACCCCCGAGTAGCGGCGGCATTATTCTACGGCAATTGCTGGGTATGGTGGGCAATTATCCCTTAAAAGATTATGGCCTGCACAGTGTGGCCGCCGTGCACCTGATGGCCGAAGCCGAACGACGCGCCTATGCCGACCGCGCGGAGTACATGGGCGACCCGGATTTCTGGAAAGTTCCGCTGAAAACACTGACGGACCCGACTTACATCAAAGGCCGGATGGCAGATTTCAACGCAGCCAAGGCTTCCGCCAGTGCAAAAATTAGCGCCGG
The DNA here is from genome assembly GCA_038203695.1 of Chitinophagales bacterium. Classification (GTDB taxonomy): domain Bacteria; phylum Bacteroidota; class Bacteroidia; order Chitinophagales; family Saprospiraceae; genus M3007. The sequence continues at coordinate 23,016 of JBBRDQ010000003.1, read as the reverse complement.
GGTGATTAAAGAAAGCGAAGAAACTACGCATTATAACATCGTCGATCGCCAGGGCAATGCGGTTTCCGTGACCACTACCCTCAATGATAGTTACGGTTCGCGGACGGTCGTGTCCGGTGGCGGTTTTATTTTGAACAATGAAATGGATGATTTCAGCGCTAAGCCCGGCACCCCTAATCTGTACGGAGCAGTCGGCGGCAAAGCCAATGCGATTGCGCCCAACAAACGCCCTTTGAGCAGCATGACCCCCACCATTGTTACCAAAGCGAATAAAACCTGGATGGTGCTGGGTACACCGGGCGGGACGACCATTCCGACCAGTGTCTTTCAGATTATTGTCAATGTAGCCGATTTCGGCCTGTCTTTACCGGATGCCATACAGGCCAAACGCTTTCACCACCAGTGGCTGCCCGATAAAATTTCCATCGAAGAAGGGGTGTTTAGCGATGACGTACTGGTAAAATTGACGGAAATGGGCCATACGGTCGATCCGCGCAGCCCTATCGGCCGGGTGGAAGCGATCATCCGACTGTCTACCGGCGACTGGCAAGGTGTGGCAGACGGGCGGGGGGATGACTGTGCGGGAGGGTTTTAGGCTAGAGAGTGAACAGTGAAAATAGTGAACGGTTAATCATTAGCAGTGAAAAAAATAGTAATTATTGGGTCCGGGCGTATAGCGTGGCATTTGGGTAAACGTTTGAAATCCAAAGGTTTACCCGTTGCGCAGGTCATCAGTCGAACGGCGGAACACGCGCGAGCGCTGGCCGATGCACTCGGCTGTGTATGGACGGACGATTGTGCCGAAGTGCTCCCGGATGCAGATTGGGTGCTTATCGCAGTCCGCGACGATGCCATTCCTGAAGTGGCCGAGGCATTGGCGAAACAGGTGCCCGATGCGCTGGTCACGCATACTTCGGGGGCGACGCCAAGCCGCGTATTGGCGGCTTATTTTTCCCGTTTTGGCGTGTTTTATCCTTTACAATCCTTTTCGCATGACCGCACGCCGCTGTGGTCTAAAATTCCATTTTGCATCGATGCTTCGATCGGAGAGGATGTGCTTTTCCTCAAAAAAACGGCCAAAGTGATTGGCAATCTGGTGTATCAGGTCGACGATCAGCAACGGGCCGCCCTGCATGTCGCCGCGGTATTCGCCAATAACTTCGCTAACCACTGTTTTGCGATCGCCGAACAACTGCTCGATGAAAAAGACCTGCCTTTTGAATTATTACACCCCTTGATGGAAGAGACGCTGGCCAAAGTCCTGCACGATTCACCGGCCCGTATGCAGACAGGGCCGGCGGTACGCGGCGATACAGAGACGATACAACACCATCTCGATTTACTGCAAAAACATCCGCGCTGGCAAACACTGTACGCTACACTGTCGGCGAGTATCAATCCGGACCTCTGATACGCCCGGTGAAACTTAAAAACCAGGCAATATCTTTCTATGGGATAAGCATAAGTAGGGGGACCGTGACTGCAAATGGCCTCTATGATTCCTAATAATTGCTTTTCAGCCTATTTTTATTCTAAATTGAAGGGAATATAAAATAAATAAAAAAGCCTCCGTTTATTCGCCCTAATTTTGATGCGAATCAAACTGCGCAGCGTAAATTCGCTTGCGTGTCTTATTTTGTCCAATATGTCACAAGCCCGTCTTAGCGCCATCGGAATGGCTATTCCGGAAAAGCGTATCACGAATGAATATTTTGAAGCGATCATCGAGACTACCGATGAGTGGATTGTATCGCGTACCGGCATTCGCTCCCGCTATCATACCGGTCCGGAAGAGTTTACCAGCCACTTATGCGTAAAAGCGGTCGAAGACCTGGTTGAGAGATTTCAAGTGAGTCTGGAAGACGTGGATATGATCATTGTCTCCACCGTAACGCCGGATCAGCCCATGCCGAGTATGGCCTGCCGGGTGCAGCACTGGTTTAAAATACCGCACACCGGTGTGCTGGATGTGTATGCTGCCTGTGCCGGATTTTCGTATGGCGTTATCATGGCCAAAGGTTTGATTGCCGGTGGATCACACCGCAAAATCCTGGTGATCGGCGGAGAAACCCTTTCCAAGGTTACCGATTTCACGGATCGCACCTCGTGTTTTCTCTTTGGCGACGGTGCCGGCGCAGTACTGATCGAAGCCGCAGAAACCGGCAATATCGGTGCCTGCATTACCGGCTCCAATGGCGAAGGCGGATCGGATTTATACATGTCCGGCTTTGCGGAAAGCATTGACGGTCATGCACTTAAAATGAACCGGACCATTGTGCAGAATGGCCGTCGCGTCTTTAAATGGGCGGTCAATACCGTCACGGCAGAGGTCCGACGCCTGCTGGAATTAAATAACCTGACCCTGGAAGAACTAGATTGGCTCATCCCGCACAGCGCAAACCTGCGCATCCTGGAAGCCATTTGTAAAGAACTGGATTTCCCGATGGAAAAGGTACTGGAGAGCATTGTCGATTTTGGCAATACCTCTTCTGCCACCATTCCGATCGCGCTCTCAAACGGCATTAAATCCGGAAAAGTCAAACGCGGCGACCGCATTTTGCTGATCGGCTTTGGCGGCGGACTGGCGTATGCGGGGACGGTGATTCAGTGGTAGGGGTTTTTTAATGGATAATGATTAACGGTTAATGATTAATGCGAATATTGATTTTTGATTGCCCAAGGTAGTGACGGGGTAACTCAAAGTCTAATGTCGTCACTAGCCTTGGCAATCAAAATCAGCCTATTTTTTTTTCTTAAAAAACGGACTCCCAGACGCGCAGCAGGGTTTCTTTTTCCCGTTCCCAGTTCCACACTTCGCGGGCGAGCAGACAGTTCGCTTGCAGCCGCAGGTACAATTCCTGGTCGGTTTGCAAGCGTTGTACGGCGGCGGCAATCGAGGCGGGGGTTAAATCATCGAGCAAAATCGCTACTTCATATTGCCGGTTCAAGGCGCTGTATTCCGGGAAATTCATGGTCAGAACCGGGATGCCGGCTTGTACGGAATCGAAGAATTTATTAGCTAGGGAGTAATAGTAAGACAGACCGGTATTTTCCAGCAAATTCAGTCCCAGCCAGGCGTCCCGGGTTCGTTTTTTTAAATCTTCCGGTTGCACATAACCCAGAAATTGCACTTTATCATTTACCTGCAATGCCGTAGCCTGCGCGCGTAGTGCAGCCGAGCAATCGCCTTCTCCCGCCAGCGTAAGCGACACATTTTCAATGGATTGCATAGCGACTAACAAAGGTTCAAGACCGCGCCCGGCATTGAGTGCGCCCTGGTAAAGCAGTCCACTGCCTTGCTGCGGCGGAGACGACAGGGTTTTGTGCGGCACATTGCGCACCACTGCAAAAGCGATGCGGTATTTTTTAGTAAAAATCGCCGCCAGTTCGGGCCCGACCGTGTAAGCATGCCGGTAAAACGGCAGACAAATCCTGGCTAAAAAGGCCCAGCACGCGCGTACGATCCGTCGATTTACTACTTCCGGTACTTCGGTAAAATATTCATGCGCATCAAAAACGCGTTTTTTGCCCCGCAACAAAGTGGCGCAACACCCGGCCGGCAACGTATCGAGATCGATAGAGCAGACGGCATCATACGATGCGGTCAGCAGGAAGAAAAACAGGCGCAGGTTGTATTCTGCATAAAACAAAACGCCTTTGCGGAAATGGCAGGGCAGCCGTTTTTGGACAAACAGCGTAGTCTTTAAAGCAACCGATTCCGGCAATAAACGGCCCGCCAAAGTAACCGCGTAACCTGCTGCTGCCAGCGTAGAGCAAATGCGGTGCATGCGCTGATCGTAAGTAAGATCGTTGGTGACAGTGAAAATGATGTGTCGGGCGGTCATGCAGAATGGGGCTAAAATTCCTGGAGCGCCCGGTACACGAGGTCCACCGGCAAGCCCATAACATTGGCAAACGAGCCTTCGATGCGGGTGATTTTGCAGTGTCCGATCCAGTCCTGCGCCCCGTAACTGCCGGCTTTATCAAACGGCTGGCAGGTACGGATGTAATAGTCGATTTCCGCATCGGTCAATTCAGCAAACCAGACCTTCGTCACGCCGGCGAATACCACTTCTTTCTCTTTGGCGAGCAGGCAAACGCCCGTGATCACCGTATGTTGCCGGCCCGATAACGCGCGGATCATACGGAAGGCGTCGTCGTAATCTGCCGGTTTGTTGTAAATCACGTCATCGAGAATAACGACCGAGTCGGCCGAAATGACAATCTCTTGGTTATCAATCAAATGGAGGGCCGCCTGCGCCTTGCGTTGTGCAAGCCAGGGCGCTACTTCCTCCACCGGCATATCCGGGGAGAAACTTTCGTCGACCTCAAAGGTTTGTACGGTGAAATCAAGACCCGCCTCGCGTAACAACTGACTGCGGCGGGGGCTTTTGGAAGCAAGAATAAGCGGACGCATGGATGGATTTAGATTTTTGCCAGGATAGCGCCCCACAAGTCGGCTGGCCAGGAGCGCAGTAAAAGAAACAAACCGGTGAACATGATGATTTTTACCAAAATACTGGCGCGGGCGAAGTCTTTTTTGGTCTGTGCGCGATAAATCGCCACGGTGGTAAATAAGGCCGGAAGAAACAGCAATACCACGCCGGCGACCATTTGCCAGACGGGTGCTTTCGTTTGATCCCAGTACGCCAGTAAAAAACCGAGCATAATGCAGACGGTGAGGCCCGTAAAACCTGCCGGCTTTTTGGCGAAACGCGGACCTTTCAGCACCGCCAATGTATTACAACCACAGGCAGCGTCGCCTTGAAAATCTTCCAGGTCTTTCACTTGTTCGCGCAGCAGATTGGTCAGAAAAGCAAATAAACCGTACGCCCAGACGAGGGTAAGCGCTTCGTGTACGGGTTCCGGCTGAATAAACGAACTCAGCCAGATGGGCCGCTCTTCCGTGAAAATGAGCATGACCGGTACGACGCCACAGAGCAGGGAAACCACTAAATTGCCCACAATAGCGGTACATTTCAATTGCCAGGCGTATAAAAACAGCAAAAATGACACGCCGGGAAATACCCAGAGCGGCCAGTGATTGGCGGGTTTTAGTTCGGTATTTAACCAGATCGCCACAATGTGTACCGTTATGACCAGCACCGCATAAAAAATCAACGCAATGGATGCGTGCAGGTAAAGTCCCCAGACGACGCGGTGCGGTTTGTTTACGGCATCAATGGCGCGGTCGTAATAGTCGTTGAGTACGTAGCCGGCCAGCGTAGTTAACACAGTAGCCAGGGCGATCAGCCCAAACGTGCGTTCCGTGAGCACCGGAATGCCGCCTGCTTTCAGAATCGCCGGGCGCAGCACAAACCAATACGGAATGAGTTGGGTCAGGAACACAATCCCCAGATTGGGCAGCCGCAACAGCCGCACGATGGCCAGTATTCGATTCATGCGGCGAATATAGAAAAGGTTAAGCGATTTCGCTTTTCATTATTCACTACTTCTCTATTCACTCCCCTCAATACTCCGGCCATTTATCCTGCACTTTCAGGACTTTTTCAATAATGTCGCGGACGCAGCCCATGCCGCCGGCGTAAGGCGAGGTGTAATCGCAGGTATCCATTACTTCCGGCACCGCATCGGCCGGGCAAGCCGATAGCATTACTTTGCGCAGGACCGGTAGATCGGGCAGGTCGTCGCCCATGTAGCAGATTTCGGCCGGGATCAGGTTTTTGCGTTGCAATAGGGCCTGAAACGGTTCCGTTTTCTCTTTGACGCCGGAATAGTATTCTTCGATACCGAGTTCGGTAAACCGCTTTTTAGTGCCTTCCGAGCGGCCGCCGGTGATAATCGCCACCACAAAACCGGCCTGTAATGCCCATTTCACCGCTTGTCCGTCGCGCACGTGCATGGTGCGCAACAGTTCGCCATTTTCGGTGACCAGGATTTCATTGTTGGTAAAAACGCCGTCGACATCAAAAATAAAAGCCCGCACTGCCCGCAGTTGGTCGAACAGATTCAGGAGTTCCAGTGACTCCGGCGTGCGGCCCACAGGAATAATCTCGGGACCGGCTAGCGGTTGTCGGCTCTCCATTCGTAGACCCATTTAGCCTGGATTTGTTCCAGGTGACTTTCATTGGATGTTTCGCGCGTGCCTTCGAAATTCGAAATTTCCAGAATCCATTCCAGCAGTTGCGTAAAGCGGACGCGATAAATTTTGCCTTCGTCGAATTCGGCACCGAAACGTTCGTAGAGCGCCATGGCGATATCTTCATGGTCGGCCCACCCGATGGGCATATTGTCAAAATCCTGAAAAGGCATGTTGTGTTTAATTACGAATTAAAAATTACGAATTACGAATTTTTTTGATGGCCGAACGGTGCTTAAATTAGTATTAACGCATTGAATGATAAGCGATTATTACATGTATGCCAGTTCGGGCGTGGCATCAATGTTCGTGGCCGATAATGCCCTTTTGATTGGGAATGGTGACAGTGATATCGGCGTCTGCAACCAGGAGAACACACTGGCAGGCCAGTCGGCTTTCCAGTCGCGGGTTGATGGCGCGATCAATAAAATCTTCTTCTTTATCGGAAATTTCCTCGATGAAATGTTCCCCTTTTTCCACGTAGATATGGCAGGTGGAGCAGGCGCATACGCCGCCACAGTTGTGATTGAGGTGGACATCGTGTTCTTCCGTGAGTTCCAGCACAGACATATCCAAAAAATCGCCCGTCACCGTTTTGGTGGGGATACTCGTATCTTCAAACTGATAAGTAATTGTAGCCATAAAGTTGGTTTGCCGGCAAAAATGCGCGCAAAGATAGAATTTAAGGCTGATAACAATCAACAAGGTGCTTGAGTTTGAAAAAATACCGGTTATCGGCCGGGGCGGGTCGTTAAATAGCGGTTTGCCGTACCGTCAAGCCCTTGTCACTGGTTACCAGACCAGGTGCCATCTTTTATACCACATCCAGCCGATCAATGCCAGCACCCCGATTTGTACCATCGCCGCTGTCGGCAAAAGATGGATCAGTAACAAATTAAGCAATAGCAACGTAACCCAGTGGCCGATAAAATCCAGTTTTGGCGTGGCAACTACCCCGGCCAGCAGGATAACGCTATGGAATCCCAGCGTGACAATGCCGACCGGAGTGAGTGCGGCCGACAGTGGCGCAACCAGCGCAGCAATCCCGGTCAGCGCCAGGCCGATATACAGCCAGCGATAAAACAGATTGACGTCCGGGGCACAGTTGAACCCTTGTGTGGGCGGCGTAGTACCGGCAATGATGCGCCGGTTGAAAGTGATGATCTGGTAGAGTTGATACAGGGGCGCGCGGAACAGGCGGCTGCGGAATAAAGGGCGCAGGATTGGAAAGCGCGTGCCCAGGATTAAGAACAAGGCATCCAGGCCATATAATACTTCGCCGGTCTCGGTATCCAGGAGCGGTATCTCATGGCGGGCGCGGTCCAGATCGAGTTTTTGCAGGAGTTCGGGCGTGGCGTTGACAAAACCGCTGCGCTGCCGGAGCCAGCCTAAACGCACGAAACCGCCCGTATAGGCGTTGCACATCGGGCAGACATCATCGTAGATAATTACTTTATTTTCAAGCGTTTGCATACTGTGGTGTTTTAGTACCACAAAGTAACACGAAATTTCTGAGTTTTCAAAAATTATTGAAAGTTTAATTTTGGGAATGTTTTGCGGAGGGGTGAGCAGGGGATGATTGCTTTTTCCGGCCATGTGAATTTGGAGCCTAAAATTTCATCATGCAGCCTGCTTGGCCGGGCGTTTTTCGCAACAACAGCCCCCAGTTCGTGTCATTTCGAACGTAGAGAGAAATCTGGCCGAGGGTAACTTACGCCCGGCCAGATTTCTCACCCTGAAAGAGGGTTCGAAATGACACGCGGGGTAAGGGGCAATTACGTCGTTTTTTATAAAGAAAATAGTGAATTCGATCATAACACCGCGACCATCAGCGAGGCGTTTTTCGCAACAACAGCCTCCAGTTCGTGTCATTTCGAACGCAGTGAGAAATCTGGCCAGGCGTAAAACAGTCCAATCGCCCCTGGCCTGATTTCTCTCTACGTTCGAAATGACACGTGGGGTAAGGGGAAATTACCGCGTTTTTCTAACGAAAGTGGTGAATCCGATCATCACACCTCGACCATCCGCCAGGCGCTTTTCGCAACAACAGCCTCCAGTTCGTGTCATTTCGAACGTAGAGAGAAATCTGGCCCGGCGTAAAACAGTTCAATAGCCCCTGGCCAGATTTCTCACTGCGTTCGAAATGACACGCGGGGTAAGGGGAAACTAGTGATTTTTTCGGTACGCTCTGTCTGGAAAGCCATGAATAGTCACAATCCTGACCAGCGTTTTCGCAACAACAGCCCCCAGTTCGTGTCAGTTCGAACGCAGTGAGAAATCTGGCCGGGCGTAAAACAGTCCAATAGCCCCCGGCCACATTTCTCTCTACGTTCGAAATGACACGTGGGGTAAGGGGCAATTGCGTCGTTTTTCACAAGGAAAGCGGTGAATGCGATCATAACACCTCGACCATCAGCCCGGCGTTTTTCGCAACAACAGATTCCAGTTCGTGTCAATTCGAACGTAGAGAGAAAACTGGCCGAGGGTAACTTACGCCCGGTCAGATTTCTCTCTACGTTCGAAATGACACGCGGGGTAAGGGGCAATTAGTGATTTTTTCGGTACGCTCTGTCTGGAAAGCCATGGAGGCGGGCTAACCAACCGGTTTTACCCCATTTTGCAAAACCTATTCTTTCTTTCCTGTATTACCTTTTCCGTCAAATTTTATTCCGACTACTAAATATCTAAAAAAATGTTATGTTTGCACGGAAGATGATCCATGAAAATATTTATTGGCCGCTATAGGGTATTTTGGGAGTACTGAGAGAGGCGGCTATTCAAGCGCTGATTACGCTTACTTTTTTCATACTTAAATTATTATTTTCATGCAATTCATCATCCATCATCCCCCGCCGGCTCCTCGCCCGCTTCCGTTTTTAAAAAAAATCTGTTTACCACTGTTATTGGGCCTTTGCGCGCTGTTCCTGGCCACCGGCGACGTACACGCGCAAGCGAACAAAGTCAAAAAGGTAGTCGTTCAGGGCTTTTGGTGGGACTACCGCAACGACAACTTTCCCAATCGCTGGAGCAACTACCTGACCGAACTGGCACCGCGCCTGAAAGCGATGGGCATCGATGCGATCTGGGTACCGCCATCCTATAAAAATGGCTCCACCGGTTCGGTTGGTTACAGCCCGTTCGACCAGTATGATCTGGGCGATAAGTATCAAAAGGGCGGCTCGGACTCGCTCAATGTGCGCACGCGCATGGGCAATAAGGACGAACTGCTGCGCATGATCGGCGTCCTGCACGCCAACGGCATGGAAGTCATTCAGGACGTCGTGCTCAACCACGTGGATGGTGCCGGCCCCAATGCGGGCACGGGCGGGCAAGACCCGGAAATGTCGTATTCAATGGTCAATTCGAACGGTTACAAAAACTTCCGGTATGTCTCGTACGCTACGCCATTGATCGACGATTCCCAGAATGATTACTGGACGCGCAGCGGTCGCTGGCCCAAGAATTATCCGAATTTTTACCCGAATCTGAATAATAACTGCACGACCGGCGATATCTGCTCCGCGTTTTTCGGACCGGATATTTCGTATGAAAGCAGCGCTTATGGCCAAAGTTCGAACATTCCAACTTCCGGTTCGGCGACCATCGTCGGCATCACGCGGCCTTATATCAATCCGGGGCAAGCCTCGAATCACATGCGCGACAATGCCCGCAACTGGATCATGTGGTACAAAAAACAAACCGGCGTGGATGGCTGGCGCTGGGATGCCGTGAAACACTTCCCGATTTATGTGCAGGAAGACCTGATTTACAACACGAAATACGTCATCTCCCCTTTTGCCCAGGGCGGCGAGGCGATGCTCAATATCGGCGAATGGATCGGCACGAAAACCGAACTGGACAACTATGTGCTCAATGTGCGCAGCGGCACGGAAGAACATACCGGTACGTTCGACTTTGCCCTGCGCGGATACAGTCCGAGCGGCGGTATCTACAGCATGGTGCTCGGCACCGGCGGTTACAATATGCAGAGTCTGCCGGGTGAACAACAGGACAAGCGCTTTTACAACTACGCTACCCAGCGCGTGCACCGCACCTGCCCGTTTGTCAATAACCACGATACCTTCCGGCCGTACCTGTCGACCAACGGCAATTATTCACAACCGCTCGGCACCGCCAGTGGCTGGAATACCGGTCAGGAACTCGGCGGTAACGGCCAGCACATCGACCCGCGCGAACCACGCCTGTTCGCCGCGTATGCCACTATCTTTGCCATGGACGGCAATCCCACGGTCTTTTTTGAAGACCTGTTCGATGTCGGCACAACTGGCAAACGTTTTAGTCACCTGCCGACCAGCACCACCGATCTGCCGGTGCGCAACGACATTGTCAACATCATCCAGGCGCACCAGCAATTGCAGTTTAAAAACGGCGATTACGGCGTGCCTACGTCTTTGACCGGCACCTCCGCGCCTTTTTACCAGAAAGGCACAAGTGGCGACCACCTGGTGATCGAACGCAATGGCAAGGCTTTGATCGGCATCACCGATTTTTACAATACCGCTGCCAATAATACGCAGGATCAGGAAGTGTATGTGACCGTCGGCAATACATCCTGGTACAACACGGATCTGTACGACTATTCGGGCGCGCATGGCGTGACGACCTCGCGCGTGTTTGCCGACGGCCGGGTGCTCATAAAGACCGCACCGGTTAGCCATACTATTGCGGGCGCACGCGGCCACGGGTATTCCATCTGGGCACCCAAACCAGCGGGCGTTACTTTTACCACCGTACAGGATATGTACAATTATCTGGCGACGTATGCGCCGAGCCGCAGCGCTCAAACCGTACAGGAGTGGGAGATGGCCGACGATCTGGGCGACAGCAACGTAAAATCGTTGAAACAAGGTGGCAAATTGCCCGATAATTCGACCGCACAGCGGACTGCCGGACGGATTTACACCGCCGTCACGTCGACCATTACCTGCAAAGTATACCCGGAAGTCGATGGTCGCACGCTCAATGTAGCGATCTACAACGCCAGCGGCACTACCCTACTGGCCCAGGCGACCGGCGTCGCTACCGCCGCCGCGCCGCTCACGCTGACGCACAATCCGGCATCGGCAAAATGGGTAACTATCAAAGTAAAAAATGGCACATCGACCCAACTGGGACAAAAAGTGTGGGTAAATACCACGTACACCGCGCCGACAACGGTGAATACCCGCTCCTCACCGGGCAATCTGGCACCCCAGGATGAATCGGGTACTGTTACGGCCACCAACGACGTGACACCCACCGCCGCCGCCATTACGGTGTATCCGAATCCGACCAATGGGCAGGTTTATTTTAGGGTGGAAGGCATTTCCGACCGCGCCGAAATTCACCTGGAATTGTTCGATCTGAACGGTAAACGCGTCATCGATGTGCAGGGCACCGTTTCAAAAATTCAGGATGCCTTTAATGGCAATTTTGAAAATCTGCGCAGCGGCGTGTATGTACTGACCGCCCAGTCGGCTGGGCTGCGGCAACAGGTGAAGTTGGTTAAACTGTAAATTGGGACATTGAGGACACGCTGATTTGCAAAAACGCGGGTGTAAACGGATCAAAAAATCCGTCCGCATCCGCGTTTTTTAAATCCGCGAATTAATCCAGTTTCCAGACCCAGTCGCCGTTCAATTTCCGGTAGCCGACCTTATCGCCGCGTTCTACCCGGAAATAAGCGCCGCCGACAATTTCGACGCGGTCATATTTTGCCGGAAGGATGATGTTTCCTCGTTTATCGGTCAGGCCCATCATCGTGGGCACTTTAACGTGTACGCCATCGGGACGGATGTCGATTTTGACATATTTAGGCGGTGAAATATACAAGCCGAAACGATTGATCGTGCCCCAGAAATACCCTTTCCGCACCTGTCCAATACCATTTTGAAACGGTTTTATGTCGAAACAGGCGAGGCCGAATTCATCTACGCCTTCGCTGTTGAGGTAAGCGAATTTATTGCGGGTATTTTTGCCGGTTCTGCGGTTACTGATATCTACGGCGGCAAATCCTTCCGACCAGCATAACGCGCGGTCCTTGCCATAGAGCGGTTGGTATTGTCCCTTTTTATCGATCAGGCACGAATAACCACCCATTTGAGCAATGGCGCGATTGTTATAAAACGGGAAAATTTTATCGGCACTCATTTTAGACAAGCGCCGGCCGGCCGTATCTACCAAAAAATACTTATTTGCATCGGCCGATTTTAAGGCGAGCGTACTACCATCAAGCCATTGAATATCAGCATACTGAACTGGCACGATTATTTTGCCGGCTGCATTTACGAGGCCGTATTTTTTTTGATTGCCCACTTTTATCAGGCCAGGCGCGATGGGATCAAAATACTCCCAGGATTGTTTGGGCGCATCTTTGCTGCCGGGATCGAGGATTTCCCAGGATTTGCTCTTGTTTTGCTGCACCCCCAGCAGCGTCGTACCCGGCACTCGTTTTATGGTTTTATAAATTCCGGGGGCCACCACCGCATTTCCCAGCGTGTCGATCAATGCGGGAGCATCGCGCATAAAAACGAGGGCTAGTCCCTGGTCGAACAGACCGGCAGCGCGGTAGACCGGCGCGATTGCCATACGCCCGCCAGGATCGGCATATCCCCATAAGGAATCCTGGAGGACAGGAAACCGATTCCCGGTAGCGGCAACACCCGCCGCTTTTTGTGCATACGGAAAAAAGAATTCGTTGGGATCGCGCAACACTATTTTCCAGTAATTGCCATAATCGGAAATCCAGCGGTAACGAAAGCCGAGTATCGTATCGCCCTTAAAATCAAGTACGCCCCAATTGAATCCCTTGCGGGCAATAATACCACTCCCGGTAACATCCTGGATATAATCGTAGCGGGGAGGAATAACCATCTGGCCCAGCGAATCGATCACGCCCCAGCGCACTGAATCCGCTGTTGCAACCGGCTCGATACAATACTCCTGAAACCGCATACTTACGGGTGCTTCATGGGGCGCAGTAAATTCAAAATGGTAATTGAGTGGCGGCATCGGCCAGGTGCGGTTGGCGTCATTCTCTTCAATAGATACTAGCTTTCCGGTCGCGGCAAAACGAGCCTTGCCATCGGTAAATTCGTCGATAAAAGTGGATCGGAACGGCTGGCCACCGGGCGTTTTCATTTCAACCCCGGCACTGGTTATCAGCCCCATTTTACCCTCCAAATCGACAAAAACAGCAGCATTTTGCGTGATAAAATCGCGGTAGCGCAGTCCGAGGTAGGTAAAATCCGTGATAAAACGCCCCTCGATAAAATCGAACAATGCCATGCGGCACAAGGGCGTTTGCCGGTCGCGAATCGCCATGTGGGTAAAAGCGTTCCGCGTGGTTTTTTCCCGCGTAAACACCAGTCCCAAATCGCGATTGCCGACCAGTACTACCTGTTCGGCAAAAGGTGCCAGCAGGAGTGAATCGCCTTTGCGCAAACCATACAGATTAGATGCCTTGTCGAGCACCCAACTGAAACCGTGCATTGCAATGATGCTGAAACGCTCCCGCTCCAGGTCATAATCGGCATATTCAAAACGCCGGGGAATGGGGGTGCGGGCCAATTCCAGGAAGGAATCGGGTTCAGCCACCTTGATGGTTAATACATTGCCAAAAGATTCCGCTTTACTGATTTGCCGATCCGCATTGATTTCAAATAGGACCAGCGACGTATCAGTTCGCGCCTTGATGGAATTACCTTCCACAACAATGGCATTGAAAACAGGCGGGATTATTTCCTGAAGGCGGTTGTTCAGCACGCCCTGTTTTTTATCGAGTTCTACAATGGCCAGGCTGTCTTTGAACGGGTGTATTTTGGTGTACACACAGGCTGCCGACAGACTATCCGTGCCGGGTTTCCACAATCCCCAGAAGCGCTTATTGACGTTGCCGTAAATCGATACCGGATAATACCCCATGGAAGCGGGCAACATGCTGATGACCTCAAAACGCCCGATTTTCAACACCTTTGCACTGGGCGCGATGACACTTACTGGCAGCGTATCGGGTCTGGTTTTGGCCATATAATCGTCATCAATGGCCACATAGCGAAAATTGAAATTCATACCCGCTACGATTTTTTTGTCTTTTACTGAAAACAAGGCGCTGCCATTGCCCTGCGTAAGCGCATAAAAATGGCGGTTGATGCGCCGCACGTCGACATATTTATCGATCGATTGCTGCTGACCGGACCGGCCGGTAATCGACCAACCTTCCAGGTCTTTTACCGCCAGGCAATTGTCCTGCAGCGCCATTAAGTCAAGATATTCCAGGCGCAACACGATCTTGTTTTGCGCATCTACCATGCCTTTGGGTCCACCCATCTGATTGCTTACCACAAATAATCCGGGACAATCCCGTTGCGGCCATACCTCGGCATATTGTGCCGGCAATTTGATGTTGCCTTCCAAGTCGATTATGCCCCATTTGAAATCTTTTTTCACCAGTAAAAGCCCGGTCCAGGCTTTATTACCGGGTTCTGGCGCTTGTACATCATCCCAGGCACCCACATCACGCAATACCCGTGCATGTTGATTGACGACATAATAACCGCTGTCCGTCCGAACGGCAAAAAGCGTATCGGTAAGGATGTGAATACGCTGGTAGACCGGTGCAAAAGTTTCCCGCCGGTATTTGTCGAGCAGACCGCAGCGATCGCCGACCGATACCATTCTGTACTCGCTGGGTCGTTGTTTGCCCGGCCCATAGTAAGGGGTATTTTCTTCCGCCAGCGCGTCGTATTTGGGAGGTACGACCACTTTACCGGTGATACTGATGTAGCCCCATTTTCCGTCGATGCGCACGGGCAACACCTTTTTTTGCGCGCATAGTGCTCCCAGGACTGTATGGAATAACAGCCCGATCCATAAAAAGCGTACCATGATAAATTGCTTTTGCAGCGTTATTCGCGTAGTGTGGCACCCGGCGATACGCGATGCCACACTACGAAAACCGGCTTTTTTAGAGCGAAAGCGCCCGATCGAGGTCTGCCGTGCTACTTACGGTGTATGCCTGCACCGGCATATTGAACGTGAAGTTTTTGTGGGCCGACTGGCGCAATGTGGGCAGCAGGGCATTGAACGCTTTTTCGGTCAGCAGCGCAACGCGCTGATCGGGCAAAACCGCCAGCAGCCGATTGTCTTTATCATTTGGATTGAAGGCGAATTTACTCCAGGCGCTTTGATCGTACCCAATCACCATCGAACCGCCGCGACACACCAGATAAACCGAGATCGAATTTTTTAAGTCGGTTGGAATTTCCTGGTTATCGAAATTGAAATTTGCCAGTACCTGTACATTTTCGGATTGTTTCCAAAAAATATCGTAGTTATAAATGCCGAATACATCGATCCCTACACTGCGCAGGTAATTATTTTTTTCCTTTTGATACATCTGCTGGTCGGACAATTTCACCCGGGCTTTTTCATAGTCGGCCAGTTGCGTCCGATAGTCGCGCAGGGCGACTTCGTACGCGGCGCCAGTCAGACAAGGGCTCACCGGAATGGTGTAGGATTTATCCTCACTTTCCAGCACCAGCGTATACTGCCCCGGGGTATTGGCTTTATCCAGTTTGATATTTTCCCAGGAATGTGTAAATATCCAGTTGTTATTGGCGGGATCCTTGGCTTTATCCGATCCTGTGTATTGCAACACCCTATTCTGCATGGTTTTCAGTTCGGGAAAGCGGTCGTAGTTGATATCGAAATTCAGTTTGGGTTTACTCTTGTCCAGAAGTACCGGTTTGACGGGAGCAGTATATGCCACTTCAGGCGCAAAATTCCCACCTGTATTTTCGCCGCCCACTGGTGTAGCTAATACCGCATCTGAATCGCCGATATCCAGCCAGTTACCCGCTTGTGTGTCGAAAAACCAGGTATCATAACGACCATTTGTGTTCGAACTGAGGTTTATAGCAATGGTTTTACCCGGGGCGATTTTTACGGCGGTATTGTTCACAAAACCTTCCAGTTCAAACATGCCGGCGGTTTGCATGTGCCCTTCCTGTCCATCCGGGCCGATCGCTTTCATAGGAATACCACTGGCGATAATTTCCCCGGCGGTGTGAAATTCCCGGAAACGCAACTCCACGGATTCCGTTACCGGCCGGCCGTCGGCATAGACAAAAGCGCCGGCAGGAACAGCAATACTGCCGCCATTGCGGATGGCGATTTGTTTCGCTTCTGCGGGATTGACCGTAAATATTTTGGGCATCACCTGGAGATTGTTCAGCGGTGGTTTGACACACATTTTAGCGGCTGTAAATGGAGCGGCGCTGTCCGAGTTGGCTGCTGATTGGGCAGTTTTGTGGTCGCGGGTGCAGGCGCAAAACAGGAGTGCAAACAGGCAACAGCAGAAGAGTTGTTTCATGAGTTGGAAAGGTTAATGACAGGAAAGTTATAAGAACTGTATTTTATTTGTATTTTATTAACAACGATTGATTTTTGTAATTTATTAGCAATTATTCAATTTTTTTGGGCCTGCAAATTACTTACTATTTTACAGCCGATCTGCGCATTTTTGTACCTTTGTTGATAGACATAAAATCGGCTAACGCACGCATTCCCCACTTAAAATTATTCGATTTGAAATCCACCCTATCTGAAAAGGATACCCTGCTCACCTTACTCGCCGCTGCGCGTTCCAAAGCGCATATCAATGGCATTGTAGCGCGCATTGGTAATGACGCAGAACGACTTCAAGCGCTGATGGATATTTTTCTGGGCAACGATCCCAAAATGGCCGAGTATGCCGCCTGGGTAGTCGGCACGATAGGCGTACAGCAGCCGCAATTGCTGGAGCCGTGGTATCCGGATATGGTAGATCTATTGTCGAGCCATACTGTACACGGCGCGCTCAAACGCAATACCCTCCGTATTTTCCAGGACCTAACGATTCCGGATACGCTGCTGGATGCTTGTACGGATGCTTGTTTCAAACTGTTAGGCAATCCGTTTGAAGCAATTGCAGTTCGCGCCTTTTCCATTACGGTGCTGGAGCATATCTGCAAAAGGGTGCCGGAATTATGGCCGGAATTGCGACTGGTATTGGAGGAGCATACGCCGCATGGGTCAGCAGCATTCCGGAATCGGGCAAGTAAGGTACTCAGGAAAATGCCTACATAAAGCGCGGCCCGATGGTTTTTACCCCCGCGCCGCGCCGCATTTTATAATTATCGAGCGATTCAATCGCTTACTTTATCTGAATCATTTTGCGGGTTGCGGCATCCGTAGCCGTAGCCACTTTGTAGTACAGCATACCGCTTCCCTGCGGCAGGATAGTTGCAGCGTCGATGGCGATCTGGTTGTACCCTTTTGCAAAGTCGCCCTGTTGGGTAAACAACATACGACCCGTTTCGTCATAAACCGTCAACGTAGCTTGTGCTGCCGCTGGCAGGTGGAAGCCGACGAACGTTTTGTGCACAAATGGATTCGGTTGGTTCTGATACAACTCGAAACCAACGCCCGTAAGGGTCGTCCCTGTAGCGGAACTAAAGCGGAAGCCTACCTCCATTTTGTCGTTGTTCACACTGTAACTTTCTGCATGGGTGATGCGGCTCGATACGCTTAACAGTTTGCTCAACGCACCAGCCTGGGTAGCACGGAAACGTACCGTAAACGCACCCACTGATGTACCGTCGAACGAGGTCGTCAATGCATTTTCTACTTTCAGTACACCGAAGTTATCCAGCGTCATATTCGCACCAGGTACAACATCGACGATTTCCAAACCAGCGTGGTTCATCGTGAACTGATAACCAGTCACTTGCTCGGCTGCCTGGAACGATACTTCAAATGTTTCTCCTGCTTTCACGGCGCGATCCTGTATATCGAACAACAACGTACCAGCGGTACGATCGTCTGCCGACATCAGGTTGCTGGAGATGGCACTCCCGTTTATATCGCCGATTTTCACCGCCACAAAATCGTCATTGAACTGACTTTGCTGGATTTCTACGGTCGTTTTATTTTCCGGAAACACCGTTTCCCATGGATTGGCGGCATTGGGGAAGTTGAACGATTTATCCACAAAACGCCAGGAGGTATTATTCGGTAGTGCTGTATAAATACCCAGTACCAGTTTACGCAGTTCCGCAATGTCAAAAGTCGTGATCGAATTAGACTTGTTGGCGTCGGCAGCGATCATTTTATAGGGCGAGGTCAATGGCTCGATACCGAGGATGTGTTTGGAGATCAGCACCAGGTCAAACGTAGATACACCATTGATATGGTTGGCATCTTCGGTAGGTGTTACCGTGACATTGGCTGCAAGGGGTACTGCATTGGAGAAGGCGTAATGTCCGGTTTCCGAGGTATTTCGGAACAGCGAAATGAGTGACATACCGGGCGCTGTTGCCTGTAAGTCTACTTCTGCATCCTGCAATCCAACATTCGACTCCGTGGCTACCAAACCGGCTACGGTAACGACACCCGCTTGCGGGCAGTGCCCGTTGTTGTCCTGCACAAGCACGTTTGTTTCGCAAAACGAAGCGTTGCCCGCTGCATCCAACGTCCACAGTTGCACCGCTTGGTTGCCCAATTCAGCACACGTAAAGGCCACACTTAACTGTGGCGAGCCGTCCGGATTGACTGGAAAAACACCCGTGCTTTCATCCGATCGCACCACGCCTACTTTGATCTGATCGGTTGGCGTACAATTATCTTCCACATTTTCCAGAAAATCCGTAGCCCCCAACTGGATCATTTGTATCGGCATAATGTCCACATTCAGGTCGTCTTTGCAAACCACTGTCGGGGCTTTGCAGTCCTTTACGACAAATGTGTATTCGCAGACCGTTTCGACGCCGCAATCGTCTTCGACAAACCACCTGATTTTATGGGTACCGTACGGCAATTCCGGAACTACATAGATAGTCGGATTCTGATTGGTGTTCCAGCGAACTGCAGCCGTTTTATTCAAGCCGGTTACATAGGTCTGCAAGGCAAATCTGTATTTAAGGGCGGCCGGCACCGTGCGCTGGTCAAAGTTTCTGACCGTCCCGCCTGAGTAGTTGGCATTATTTGCATTACCAAAGGCCACCGTACCGGAAGCCGGCAGATTAGCGCTGTTGACGACCGTTTCCATCGAACCGTTGTTGTCCAGATCCAGGAATAACAAATAGCGAAATCTGATCCTGGAGCCGCTGCAATTATCCGTTCCGGTAAGGATGAGATCGGCGGGTCCTTCGCATAAGTCGTGGCTGCTTAGACCGGGGTCCAACCAGTACGATTCATTCCACAATTGCGGATTATTGGGCGTTTCATCACAGTATTGCACGGGAGACGCCGGGCATTGCAGGATCGGGGCCTCGGTATCACTCACTCTGATGACCTGTTTATAGGTATAACAGTTGGCATTGGCGTTCCAGAGCGTCGAATAGTCGAAGGAGGGATTGGTCGCTATTGCCGTTACCGTGGCATTCCATTCCGGACCCGCCGGAGCGGGCAAGCTGGCACTGGCAGATAATGTCGGTCCGGTGTCGTTCACCGGGTTGGGTATAGTGACACACGGTAATCCCGGATTGTACGTACACCAGTTGATCACTTTCCAGGTACGTTCGATTTTATAACACGCATTGGGTATCACGGTAAATAATTCGTCCGTGAACGTAACACTCAATAGTTCGCACGTTTCTCCGTAGAAGGTTGGCTGGCCGAATTGATTAAGTCCGCCGGCACAAACTGTTACAAACAAGTCATCCGGAAATTTCACGAAATAGTCTTGCGTGTGCTCCACAATTACCTGCTGGGTGCAGAACGACGAAAAACCGTGACAGTCAAATGCCCGGAAGGTTCGGGTGATCGTCCCCCGGCTACAAACGGTATCAAATTGGGAATAATTGACTGTATGCGTCAATCCACATTGGCCCTGGTACACTTTCGACGTATCCAAACAGCAGTTATCAGACACACTGGCATTGCCGTAAGTCAACAATGTCTTGTCGAAGTTCTGGCACAAAACGTTCACCGGCGCCGGCGCTACACATTTCGGTTTGACATTGTCCCTAATTTCCACATTGACCATACAATCACTGTAAATCGGCAGGCCGGCCAGATTGGTCATAATCTGACCGTTTACGTCGGTTTGATATATGCGCAGTATGGCTGATTGAGTCGTACCAACCTCCGCACAGTAGAATTTAATGGAATCCTGTTCCGCCGTGGCGCGATTGTATTCTGTTATCGTGTCCATCGTGCCGTCGCTGCAATCCGGGAAACCGTTCGTCTTGTTCAGGCTTTCGATAAACGGACTATACGGGGCCATCCGCCGGATCGTAAATTTGACATGGTTACAATGGTCGGCCGAACCCAGATCGAAGTTTTTCGCTGGAATCCATTTTATTCCCGCAAAGTCGCAACCACCGGCCGATGGCACATAACAATCGTTTGGATCATCGGTACCAATGAGGACGGTCGTAAGTTGCATGCAACTGGAAGTCGGCGGCACCAGATCGGCCACCGTTAACTGGAACGAGCAGGTCGAAATGTTACCGCAGTCATCTTCAGCCCGGTATTCCACAGGGTGTGTACCGATTGATAGACAAGGAGTTATACCAAAATTGCCCAGCGTATCGGATACTGACAGGTTGTTATCCGGGAATGTTGTAAGCGTACCGCTAACGGTAAGTGTGGGTAATGGAGCGCCGGTGGTCGGATTGAAATTAAATACTTTAGCGCTGATATTGTTGATGCGCGAACAGTTGTCTGAAATAATAATATCGAGTAAATCAACCACAGCACAGCAGGCAAACGGATCTGTCGAAACCGTCAGATTGGCCGGGCAAGTCATCGTCGGACCGGTACCATCCATTACTTGAATGGTTTGGAGAAAAGATATTGGGTTGGCTGGCGGCGACGGAGCAATTGCCATACACGCGTCGGTTACCGTCCAGGTGCGTCGTATTTTATAGTTGCCATCACAAACCGGAAGCATGGTATCGCTGTAAGTCGCACTGAGTTCACAGAAGTGCTGTATCCCGTAAACCGGCCAGTCGATTCCCAATTCGTTAATATATGGCACGCCGGTAGCCAATGGTGCTGTGTTGCCGTTGGCGCAACTAACCGTCACATCCGCCGGGAAAACTACATCGGAAACGTGGCGGCGTTCGAAGTAAATATTCTGCGTACAAACACCTGTATTATTAAAGGTGTCTTTTGCCGTCCAAACCCGGGTTACGTAGGCTGCAATATCGCCCAGACCATTGATTGAATCTGTACAGGACAGATCGTGCCAGGTATCCGCATAAGTGCGGGAATAAGGTGAACAGTTGTCCGTGATCGTCGGATAAACATGGAGCAAATGCAGCGTATCCTGTAAATAAGCCGGGCTATATGGGGAAATCGCGCAGGTCAAAAGCATATCCTGACAAGTGACAACCGGCGCCAGTTTATCTTTGATTTTGACGTCCCCCCAGCATCTATTGCCAGATTTTACCTGCCGGATGCGTACGAAGTAGGTTTTATTCAGATCGTTGGGTCCAAATACGAGGGAGACCCACGGACCGTTGCCATAAGATTTTACCGTGTCAAATTCAACCAGAAAATCTTCATAACAGCCATACGTACCCAGCAGTATCTGTTCAGGAACGAGTACGAGGGTACAATTTTCATTCAGCGAAACTTCGGTCAGTTCTCTGCAGGTCATAGTATCGGGTGTTTCCACCACATTGACTATCTGTGAAATGGTCTGGATACAACCCGGATCATTTGGTCCGTTCGCTTTGGGCATACCCCCGTTAACGGTATAGGTAATCGTATAAGCGCCTACTCCTGCGGCTGGGTTAAATACGGTCTCAGGCACGCCATTTACCGTGAAACCGGCACTGACGATATTTGCGTCGCCCGGTGTACCGATCAATGGAACCGGGTCAGCGTGCAGGCAAATCGTACTGCTTAAATTTGTCGAGACAGTCGGATTCGGGTACTGGCAGGAATTGCCGATGCTCAGCGTGGTACCCAGTCCGTTACTGACTGAAACCGTGTAACCGATCGCATCGACATGCCGGCCATTCAGGGTATAGGTTGTGTCCGACGCGACCAGCACTGTGCCGATCGCAATCGGCGTTGGCGCAGCGGGTGGCGCGGCGCTACCGGTAGTGTACAGGCCGGAAACAGCACTCACCGTCCAGGTTTGTCCGGCCGGCGCATGCACCACAATGGTCTCGTTAAACTGACCATTCGTGAGCGTGGTGGCATTGTTTAAACAAACACATGGATTGGTAATCGAAATTTGAGCCTGTAATAAAGCCGCCGAGAGTAGCAACATGGCCGAGAGCAGCAGTTTGAATTTTTGCCCGCTGGACAAAGCGACCCGCAAGGAGAAATTGTAATTTTTTTTCATGGGAAATCATAGAAATAGTACGTATAAGAAAACCATAAAAGGCTGCAAGACAATCATTTGTCCTGAGCCTTAAATAAAATACAATGCAATGTGCGGGGAATTACTTACTAAGTAATAAACGTATCTAAAGTACGGAAGACATCGGTTGTAAGGACTAGTTACCCACAGGATTATATACGGATTAGAATTTAGTTCCATAGCAAAGATAGCCAGGTTCTTGCAACGCTATCAGTAATCCCTTGATTAATTTTTATATATACCCTTTATTGGGTAGTTGAAACGTCTACTCTTTACATACAAAAATCCCGGCGTGACAAACGTCAGCCGGGATTTTTATATAAAAATATTTGTGAGCGACTTTAGCCGCTTACCTTCTTACTTCGTCTGAATCATCTTCTTCGTGGCACTGTCCGTAGCCGTAGCCACTTTGTAATACAGCATACCGGTTGTGTTCAACAACGCGCGGTCAATGGCGATCTGGTTGTACCCTTTCGCAAAGTCGCCCTGTTGGGTGAACAACATACGACCCGTTTCGTCATAAACCGTCAACGTAGCCTGTGCTGCCTCTGGCAGG
>JBBRDQ010000002.1:0-74065 GCA_038203695.1 Chitinophagales bacterium | reverse complement strand
AAATAAAATTGAAGATACTTTTTGTGCCTTACTACTTTTGTATCATGAATTATGCACAATATGCTGGTTTCGTGCGGTTCATACGGGGTAAACAATCTGTTTTATGGGAGCGGGCCAAACGTACGGGTGAATAAAATGCCGCTGGCCGCCAGCACAACCTGCAAGCCTCCGCAAGGGGAATAGCAAAATACGATGGCGTCCGTTTATTTGTCGACAACCGGCAATGCTTTAATCTGCTCGAACAAAACCTGTTCATCGCCCGGCCAGTATTTACGATGTCGCCAGGCAAGATTTCCCTGCCGATCAAATAAAAATACCTGGGGCAATCCATTAAGTTCTCCGGGTAAAATACCGCTAAAAAAGCGGGTGCGATCCCAGTAGATCGGAAATGGCCATTTCGCCCGCCCCGCCATTTCACCAATTTTACGAAAACGATTCGGAAAGTCGATTGAAACGATCACCAGATCGAAATCGACCTGTTTTTTCCACTCCGCATACTGCTGGGTATATGCATCCAACTCCGTTTGGCAGGGCGCACAGGTAGACAACCAGAATGCGATGACGGTAGGCTTTCCCGTTGAAAATATCTTGTTAGAGTTGACTTCTGTGCTATCGGGCGTAGTTAATACCGTGTTGAAGGGGAATGCAACCAAGGGTTGTTCGTTTTGCGCAAATACAATTTGGGCCACAGATAGCAAGAGCAACAAAAGGGTATGAGATCGCATAACTGACATTTTTGCTGCAAAGAAACGAATTGAAAATTTTATATGCGCGCTGTTGTGACGAATTTGAACGCTTAACGTCTCATTAACGTCCAATAAGAAAGTGGCAGCCGAATTGTAGCCTTTTACGGATTTTTTCGTCTCTTTGCGGACGGGAATTGCCCGACTTCTAAAAATAATTTTTGTTGTGACGGCGCTGGCCACCAAGAAATTGACAGAATATACGGATAGCGAATTGATTGCCAAATACTTACGCGATCAAAATGCCATTCATTTTACGATCCTTTATCGTCGGTACGCCAGTAAGGTATTTGCGAAGTGTATCTCTATGCTTAGTGATGAAGGGTTGGCACGCGATGCGACGCAGGACATTTTTATCAAGATAATGCTCAATCTTTCTAAGTTTACCGAGCAATCCTCCTTTTCAACCTGGATTTACTCCATTACGTACAACTACTGTATTGATATGATCCGGAAGAAGAAAAAACTTCCAATGATTTTTACGGAGGATGTAAGTAAGGTGAGTTACGAAAAAGAAGTGGAAATTGCGGATAGCGTGCTGCTGGAGATGAAACAAGAGCGGTTGGAAAAAGTGATGGATCAGCTTCCGCCCGGCGATCGCGCCATTCTGATGATGAAGTACGCGGACGATCTTTCCATTAAAGAAATTGGCGATGTGCTGAATAAAACCGAAAGTGCGATTAAAATGCAAATCATGCGGGCCAAGCAAAAGGCTCACAGCATATATCAGGATCTGTATAGCGATGACCCGGTAGAGGGCAACTAGCAAATTCTATTACCTGTAATTCGATACGCTGATTTTTTAATCCGAATGACATTTCCCAACTACAATATTTCACCGCACGTTATTTTATCGACAGACTTTGATTTGATGAAATAATTTAATCCATCTGTAACTATGTCCAATAGTTTCAAACAATTGCAGGAAGCCCGCGAAGCCTTGTTACCCACCGATCTTGAAGGTCGCGTGGGTCAGCAGTTCGGCAATTATGTCAATATCAGCAATGCGATAGAAACGTACATTCCTGGTACGGTTAATATTGCCTTGCGCTTCATAAGCGGCGATACGCGTACGATTGTGGATAATAATCCATTCAGCGACGATGAACCCGACTGGAGGTTTCCACCCAATTTCCGCGCTCCGGGGCGCTGATTTGCAATTTTCACCGTTCACTGTAACGATAAACGATCTCCTAACTTTTTTCTTTTATTTTAATCATGGGATTCCTGCAACAGCTGAAAGACGGTGTTTTCAGTCAATTAATTACGAATTTTTCTTCGGCGCTGCCTCGTGTTATTTTCGCATTGATCCTGCTGCTGGTTGGAAGATTCCTTGCCAAAACCGTCCGAAACGTCGTCAAGCGCGTACTGGAAGCAGTACAAATAGACCGGTTGAGCGCGCAGTTGAATGATATCGATGTGGTGCAGAATGCTGGTATGCAGATCAAGTTTTCCGCCATTGTTGCCCAGGTTATTTACTACGTCATACTGCTGTTTTTTATTCTGCTGGCCACAGATATGATGGGCATAGAAGCAATCACCATAATGGTGCGCGATTTTATTAATTACCTGCCCGCCTTACTTTCAGCGTTTGTATTCCTGATTTTAGGATTGTTCTTAGCCGATATATTGCGCGGCGTGGTATTGACGGCGCTACAGTCACTGGGCCTCCCTTCGGCCAAAATGATCTCCACCGGCGTCTTCTATTTTTTATTCATTACGATTGCCATCAGTGCACTGGCCCAGGCCAAAATCCAAACCGGGTTTCTCGCTTCTAACATGAGTATTATCATCGGTGCCGGTGCTCTGGCGTTTGCCGTAGGTTATGGGCTCGCTTCGCGCGATCTGATTTCCAATTATCTGGCCGGTTATTACAACCGCAATAAGATACGGATTGGCGACGACGTGCGGATCCTGGGCGTACGCGGTAAAGTGGTGATGTTAGATGCCACTTCACTCATTTTGCAGACCGATGAAAAGGCTATAATCATACCACTCGGTAAACTGACCACGGAAAAAGTGGAAGTTTTTTATCCCGATCCGGAAGATCTTGCCCGTATTGAAAGGGGCAAATAATCTGTTTATTAAACCAACTTCTCTAACATCCTAATCTTTTCTCGTTATGAAATTTAAATTTACGCTCTGCTGCGTACTGGCCTGCCTTTGCCTGAATTACCATGCTTTCGCTCAAATCAATGTAGAAGACGCGGCTAAAAAAATGGGGGGTGACACCATGCGGTGGACCAAAGGTGGCGGTTTTGGCCTGGACTTGGCCGGATCCGGCATTCGCAATCCGCGCTCCGGTGCCGGTATCGGTCGGATCGGTTTTGGTGGACTTATTACAGCCACTGCCAATCGCAAAGCCGCCAAATCTTACTGGGATAATACACTTACGCTACAGCTGGCGGCACAAAGAATCGGCCGTGACATAAACGGCTTTCAAAAAAATCTCGATTTTACCCGAATTAACTCACGGGCCGGCTGGAAAATCGATTCTGTGGGAAAATTATTCGTCGCGCTGGACGGCCTGGCTGAAACGCAATTGCTGAAGACCTTTACCGGCAACTATCTGAATGATACCACCACTGCAAAAGTCGGTGCCATCGCCAAACTTTTTTCACCGCTGAAAATTCAACTTTCACCGGGTCTGGATTACCGCCCCAATGCGCACTTTTCCATATTTTACTCACCGGCTTCGCTGCAGATGACTTATGTTGGCGATGATCGCATTGCTAACATCGCCATTCTGCCCGACGGCACACGCCTGCATGGTAATGAAATCGGTAAAAATAACCGCACCGAACTAGGATCACGCCTGATCGTCAAGTATGAAAATAAATACCTTAAAGATCGGGTATCTGTGGTCAGTGTGCTGAATCTATACGGCAATTACCTGGCCGATTTTCAAAATATCGATGTAACATTCTGGCGCAATACCATCAACTTTGCGATTTACAAAGGCTTGACCCTGGAATTGGTCGGCGAAATGAATTACGACAATGATATCCCGGTATCGAAAGATATAAATAAGGATGGTCGGTATGAAATTGGCGCTGGTTTGCCCGACCGCTGGGGCCGTGGCGGTCAGTATATCGGAGGATTCTTCCT
Source organism: Chitinophagales bacterium (assembly GCA_038203695.1). Taxonomy (GTDB): domain Bacteria; phylum Bacteroidota; class Bacteroidia; order Chitinophagales; family Saprospiraceae; genus M3007. The sequence continues at coordinate 70,214 of JBBRDQ010000002.1, read as the reverse complement.
GAAATACAATGTCATTTTATAATTCGAGGTCATTTTAAAATAGGATACGCATCGCTCGCAGGAACAATCCGGCGGGCGATGCGTTTTTTATAACAAATTATATAATATGCGTATTTTGATGGTTTGCCTGGGCAACATTTGTCGCAGTCCGCTCGCCGAAGGCATACTTCAGCACAAGATTGCAGAACGCGGCTTGCCCTGGACGGTGGATAGTGCCGGCACGGGTCACTGGCATGTCGGCACTCAACCCGACAAGCGTTCGATTGCTGTGGCAAAACAGTATGGAATAGACATTGGGCAACAACGAGCGCGTCAGTTTCAAGTCGCTGATTTTGAACAGTTTGACAAAATCCTGGTAATGGATACCCAAAACCAGCGCGATGTATTGCGGCTGGCACAAAAACCTGAACACCATGATAAAGTGACGTTGATCCTCGATCACGCCAACCCCGGCTTGCATGAAAGCGTACCGGATCCATACCATGACGACGATGGCTTTGGACACGTATTTCAGCTGCTCGATCATGCGTGCGAACAATTTTTAGAACGCACTGCTGCCGCAACGTGAGCGATCTCCAGCATTTACTGGATTCGGCTGCGGCCCGCTTTAATACGCCGGATTTTATCGCAGACGATCCTATCAGCATTCCACACCGGTTTCTGCAATTGCAGGATCGTGAAATTATGGGTTTCTGGACGGCCATGCTCGCCTGGGGTCAGCGTAAAACCATCGTTCAAAGCGCGCATAAACTGGTAACACTTATGGATAATGCGCCGTATGATTTTATCCTAAATCACACGGAAAAAGACCGCGCTCAATTCCTCGACTTTAAACACCGTACTTTCCAGGCGACCGACACGCTCTGGTTTCTGGAATTTTTCCAGCAGTATTATCAAAGAAATAATTCGCTGGAATATGCCTTTTCGCGTCATTTGAAACCAGGCGATGCCACCGTCGAAAATGCCGTGATCGGTTTTCACCAGGATTTTTTCGACCATCCTTTTGCCCCGGAACGGACGCGCAAACACGTGGCCACTCCAGCGCGTGGTTCCACTTGCAAACGCATCAATATGTTTTTGCGCTGGATGGTACGACAGGACGAACTCGGTGTTGATTTTGGCGACTGGCAACGGATAAAACCGGCCCAATTGTTAATCCCCCTGGATGTACACGTAGATCGGGTGGCCCGGCGACTGGGACTGTTAACGCGTCCACAGACCGACTGGCGCGCCGTATTGGAATTAACTGAAAACCTACGCACCTTCGACGCCACAGATCCGGTGCGCTATGATTTTGCGTTGTTTGGCTTGGGGGTGCTGGAGAAAAAAACGGATCGGTACAACCCCTTGATTTAAATTCCCTGTTTCAGTTTTCGATGTAACATGTGACGGGCAAACTTGCGGGCAACAATCTGACACCGCCAACTGTGTGCTGCTTCTCCTATCGCAAAAATACCCACGCCAAAACACAGGATTGAATACGTTATATTCTGGGTAATGTACAGGTAATTTGGGTAAAAAGGGCGCATAATCATAATTTCAGCGGCAATACTAATGGCACCCAGTAAAACCATCGCGATAAAGATCGCCCGGGTTTTAAATAACCACGCCGGCTTTTGCATATACAGACATTTTTGTAAAAAGAGGCTGGCTGTCGGATTGCGTGGGTTTAGTTTGATAATTTCCCGTAGAATGTATTCCGCTTTGGCGTATTCACATAGTTGAAATATAGAAGCAGATTTGCTGAAAAGAATTCGTTCGTATACATCCTGCCCACCCCAGGTCTCCACATTTTCCATGATAATCACTTCGAGCAAATAGTCACACATGACGAGATGTTTGCCGGTACTTCCGATTTCAAAAAGCGCATTTGTGTAGGCCAGCGTGCAATCAAAATGCTCCTCAAAATCCAAATTTCGAATATCTTCCTCAAACTGCTCATAATATCGTACAATGCCATGGAAGTTGGAATCCTCAATGGCTTTGAAATTGCGGTACAACTTCAGGCGGTAAGCAGGCAGGTAGTTCATGTGTGTAAAATGCAGACGATTGTTAAGACAAATTTAGCCCAAATATTGTTTGCCGAATCAATAAAATAAAATGCGTCGCCCCCGGACAAATTCAGCGCCCTAGTTGTGCTGAACTCTATAGTAAGCAGAATGTTATGGCTTGTCAAATTAAAAACCTGGCCTTATGAAAAGGTAATCCTGTCTTGGCCGTTTTCTTTTCCTACATTTGCGTCCAATTATTTTGTCAATCCGTAATAGTCTCACAGTTCCGCCCATTTTCTCGGCATGAAAGTCACTGCCGCACAACTCGCACACATCCTTGACGGTACGCTGGACGGTGATCCTGCCGCTACTGTAAGCCGCCCTGCCCGTATCGAAGAGGCGGAGCCCGGTGATTTTGCATTTTTGGATAATGTCAAATACGAAGCGTATGCCTATGCTACCAGGGCTTCGATTCTTTTAGTGCATCGCTCGTTCCAGCCAACCCAACCCTTGACCGCTACGCTCATTCGCGTCGATGACGTCCGCAGTTCGCTGGCTTTGCTGTTACAGAAATTTGATGAAAGCAACCATAGCAACGGTACGGTCGTTGCGGGAAATGCCGCTGTGCACAAAACTGCTAAAATTGGTATTGGCACGAGCATAGGTGCCTTTGCCGTAATTGAAGAAGGGGCTGTTATCGGCAATAATTGCATTATCTACCCACAGGTATTTATCGGCCGCAATGTGCATATTGGCGATAACTGCCGCTTGTTTCCCGGTGTTCGCATTCATTTCGACTGTGAAATTGGCAATAGTTGTGTACTGCATGCCAATGCCGTGATTGGTGCCGACGGGTTTGGGTTTGCACCGCAAGAAGATAAAACCTGGGTAAAAGTGCCCCAGGTTGGCAACGTGGTCATCGAAGATTTTGTAGAAATTGGCGCTTGTACCTGCATTGACCGCGCCGCGATCGGCAGTACCGTGATTCGGCAGGGTGCAAAATTGGATAACCTCATCCACGTAGCACACAATGCGGATGTAGGTAAAAACACCGCTTTAGCCGCGCAAGTGGGGGTAGCTGGCAGTACCCGGATCGGTGAGAATTGCCAGATTGGCGGACAGGTCGGTTTTGCCGGTCACCTGACGATCGCGAATGGCACCCGGGTTCAGGCACAAAGTGGGCTTGGCTCCAGCGTTACCGAGCCCAATACGGCACTCTTTGGCTCTCCGGCGATTGGGTATAAAGACTTCATTCGGGCACACGTAGTTTTTAAACAGTTGCCGGCGCTGCAAAAACAAGTGCGGGAATTGGAAAAACAATTGAAAGAACGCATTCAATGACCCTTGAAACAGCGCAAAAAACGGTCGATGAATGGATCAACACCATCGGCATCCGTTATTATAACGAACTGACCAATACGGCTATTCTGATGGAAGAAGTCGGCGAAGTAGCCCGTTTGATGGCGCGTTTATATGGGGAACAATCTTTCAAAACGCCCGAATTGGCCGCTACTGCCCGGGAGGATCTCGCCGATGAAATGGCCGATGTATTGTTTGTACTGGTTTGTCTGGCCAATCAAACTGATATTAATCTAACGGAAGCATTGCAGAAAAATCTGGCCAAAAAGACGCAGCGCGACGCTGAACGTCACGCTGCCAACGAGAAATTGCGCTAGCAATTCCACCATTACATATCGTAGGTAACTTCCACGACCTGCGTATCCAGTTTCGACTGGCACGTAAGGATGTAACCGCCTTTTACTTCGTCGTCGTCCAGGGCATAACAAGCATCCATCGTTACTTTTCCTTTCAACACTTTAGCCATACAGGTAGAACAGGCGCCGGCTGTACAGGAATAAGGCGGGTCCAGTTTGGCTTTTACCAGTACATCCAGAATAGTGGCGCCCTCGGGCACGTCCCATTCGGTACGTTCGCCTTTTAAATGAACGATCACCCGTTTTGCACCAGACGGATTTGCCGTAACATCGATGTCGCCCGGTACATGGTGGGCATTGACAAAGTGTTCGGTATGAATTTGCTTGGCAGTAATATCCCGGCCGAGCAGGGCCGTTTTTACGCCATCCGTCATGTTACCCAGTCCGCAAACGTAGTAAAAACAGTCGCTTTCAGGTCCATGTGGCATATTTTCATCCAGAAAGGAGCCGACCGCACGCGCATCAATCCGGCCTATTCTACCCTTCCAGTTGGTCGTGCTTTTTTTAAATAATCCGAACAATCCAGTCCCTGCGGACGCTTCTTTTTTGGGTTGACTTAAAATGTGTTCTACGTGCAGCTGGCCAACGTAACGCTGCGAAAGTTGCTCCAGCACATCCCGGAAAATAATATCTTCTTCATTGCGGCTGCCATACAGCAAGAAAATCGCACTCATCGGTTCGGCTTCGAGGACTGTCCGAAGAATAGACATCAATGGTGTAATACCGCTCCCGGATCCAAAAAAGTAATAGGTACGGCGTTTTTCAGGGTTCAGCACATTGTAAAAGCGGCCGTCCGGCGCAGCAACCTCCAGCGTATCGCCTGCTTTAATCGTATCGTGCAAAAAAGTAGAAACTTGTCCGCCGGGTACTTTCTTGACCGTGACCGCCAGTCTGTTTTCCAGTGGACTGGATGACATGGAATAAGAGCGGCGGACTTCCTGCCCGTCCTTTTCTAATCGAAGGGTGATATATTGACCTTGTTTATAGGCAAAAATGGCGTGCAATTCCTCGGGAATGTCAAATTCAAGGGTAATCGTGTCCGTGGCTTCGGGCGTAATCTGTTTTACTGTAAGTGTATAGAATTCCATGAATTAAATTTCAGTTGTGCGCAAAAGTACGCTCCAAACAATCTTGATTTTGAATAGTTTTGCACTGGAAATATTTTTCAGTTAATCTAATAAACACTTGACTATGCGGGATTTGAAATATCTATCGGCTTATCTGGTACCTTTCAGTGCTATTTTAGCCTTGCAATGGCAGGGTATCTGGTCTTGGGCGACGGTAGTACTAACGTTTGGTATACTGCCGCTTACGGAATTGTTTGCCGTAAAATCAACCCATAATGTACCCGTTGAAATGGAGGATAAACGGGCCAAAGCGCCGGTTTTCAGCTGGTTGCTTTATTTGAATATACCGCTGGTGTTTGGTATCGTTGCCTGGTATATTTCCCTGTTGGATCAACAGCACCTCAACTTTTCGACGTTGCTGGGCTTGACTTTGAGTGCTGGGATTGTGGTTGGCACGAACGGCATTAATGTCGCCCATGAACTGGGCCATCGCAGCAGCCTTTTGGACCAGCAACTTTCCAAACTCCTTTTACTGCCGGCCCTATACCAGCATTTTTTTATCGAACACAATCGGGGACATCATAAAAATGTAGCGACCGATAAAGATCCGGCAACCGCACGACTCCATGAAAACGTGTATACTTTCTGGGTGCGCTCTGTAGCAGGTAGTTGGACAGGCGCCTGGGCACTTGAGCGCGTACGGTTACAGAAAGCAAATCAGGCTGTCTGGAGCTGGCAGAATGAAATGGTTCGTTTTTGTGTATTTCAGTTTACATGGTTGGCCCTTATTTTTATATTCGGGGGCTGGAAAGGGTTCGCGGGTGCTATAGCCGTGGCCACCGTCGGTTTTTTACTGCTGGAAAGCATCAATTACATCGAACATTACGGTTTACAACGCCGGATGCTGGCTTCCGGCCATCTTGAATCCGTACTTCCAGCACATTCCTGGAACAGCAATCACGAAATAGGTCGCATCTTCTTATATGAACTCACGCGCCACAGCGATCACCATTTTAAATCAAACCGGCAGTATCAGATTTTGAGACATTTAGACGAAAGCCCACAATTGCCATTTGGTTATCCAATGAGCATTTTAATCGCATTGGTGCCACCTTTATGGTTTGCCTTAATGAATCCCCGGATAGAAAAGGTACGATTTCAGCATACTTTATCCGTACAATGATCTTAGGAAGAATACAAGCGGCCATTACCGATTATAAAAAATGGCTGACTACCGAGCGCCATCACCCTTTCGTACACAAGTGGGAATCCCTGCAAAATTTTCAGGCAAACTGGAATTTGGATGATCCCGATGTAGTGGGCATGTTTGACCGCAGTTTTCAAAATACGGAAACGCGCCGCCTGTGGCAAACTGAAAATTGGTATCCGAAAAAGACCATGCTGGAATTCTGGCGTGCCGATCCAAAGACGGTTCGGTTGATGTTTGACGATTTATTCAATGAGACGCGGGAGGTAGAAGGACGCATCGGGCGTTTCGTGTTCGGTTGTGATGAGTTGTTGCGCGATTTCAAACGGGCACACGTTGCGACGATTGAGAACAACCACGACCACGGTGATTACCGCATGATTGCCCTGTACCTGGCTTTCCGTTATCCCGATACGTATGCGCCGTATGATTTCCCGGTTTTTCAACGCGCCATGACCCATTTTGGCGCACGCGATATTCCACAGGAAAATGATCTGCCGCGTTATTTCAAGGTGTTAAAAACATTAATGACCTTTCTGGAGAAAGATGGGAGTGTGGTACCCGCCATGCAAAAACACCTGCACCCGCGCCGGCATTTTCAAGGGAAAACACTGCTGCTGGCGGAAGATTTTTGCCGGTTTACGGTGCGTTAAAGGTCTAGGCACGCGCGGTAAAGATCCGACCATTCCGGTCTTTTTTTCACCACGGTTTCCAGATACTCCCGCCATACTGCCGCATCGCTGCCGGGGTCTTTCACGATCGCGCCGGTCAAGGCGGCAGCGAGGTCATACGCGCGCAGCGTCCCGTCGCCAAAATGAGTCGCCAGAGCTTGCCCCTGCTGGATAACTGAAATTGCTTCCGCCGTACTGAGCGTAGCCGTCGGGCTTTTGAGTTTCTCTTTGCCATCCGCCGTTTTTCCACTGCGTAATTCCCGGAAAATAGTCACCAGACGCTGAATTTCCTGCAAAGGAGCCGCTGCAGCCGGCAATTCCAAGGCATTGCCCAAGGCGGTTACGCGGCGCTGCACAATCGTCACTTCTTCTTCCAGCGAAGCCGGCAAGGGCAAGACAACCGTATTAAAACGCCGACGCAACGCGGCAGACAATTCGTGCACGCCTTTGTCGCGGTCATTGGCAGTAGCGATAATATTAAAACCGCGGAGCGCCTGCACTTCCGTAGCCAATTCAGGTATCGGCAGGCTTTTTTCTGACAATAATGTGATCAGGGTGTCTTGTACATCAGACGGAATACGCGTCAGTTCTTCCAGACGCACCAGGCGGCCCGTGCGCATGCCAGTAAAAACAGGACTCGGTACCAGTGCATTTTCAGAGGGGCCTTCCGATAATAAACGGGCATAATTCCAGCCATAACGCAAGGTCTCTTCATTCATGCCGGCCGTACCTTGTACGAGCAGCGTGCTATCGCCGCTGATTGCCGCCGCCAGGTGTTCGCTTACCCAGGTTTTAGCGGTACCCGGCACACCGAGTAATAGTAAGGCGCGGTCGGTAGCCAGCGTGGCTACGGCTATTTCGATCAGGCGACGTTGGCCGTAGTATTTAGGTTCAATAATCGTATCGCCCGCTTTTCCGCCCAAAATATACGTCACCACAGCCCAGGGCGAAAGTTGCCAGTTTTCCGGACGTGGACGGTCATCTGTAGCAGCAAGTGCTGCTAATTCATGCGCAAAAGTTGTTTCGGCGTGTTGGCGTAGGATGTTGTTAATCACAGCATAGTTTTGAAGACGCAAAGTTATCCCGACAAGATGCTACTTTTGCTGCGCAAAACGTATTATTTCAAGCAAAAACATCAATCATGATTGTAGTTACCGGAGCAGCTGGATTTATTGGTTCTTGTATGATAAAATGCCTGGACGACGCCGGATATGAGGATATCGTAGCGGTGGATGACTTCAGCCGGGTAGATAAACAGCCCAATATTGACAATAAAAAGTTGTGGGGGCAGGTGAGCCGCCTCAATTTCATTCGCTGGCTGGAGCGCAATCACGCGGATGTAGAAGCCGTCATTCACCTGGGTGCCCGCACGGATACGACAGAAATGAATGTGGCTATTTTCAACGAATTGAACCTGGAATACTCCCGCGCCTTGTGGATTATCTGTAGCGGTTACCAGATTCCCCTGTTGTATGCGAGCAGTGCCGCCACCTATGGTCTGGGCGAACTCGGCTATTCCGATGACCATGCGCTGATTCCCAGCCTTCGCCCACTCAATCCTTATGGCCAGAGCAAGCAGGATTTTGATGTCTGGGTGTTACAGACTTTGGCTGATCAGCAGCCGCCAAATTGGGCAGGCTTCAAATTTTTCAATGTATACGGCCCGAATGAATACCATAAAGGGCGTATGGCTTCGGTAATTTTCCATGCCGCCCGGCAAATAAAAGCAACCGGCGCCATGAAGTTGTTCCGTTCGCACCGGCCCGACTACAAAGACGGCGAGCAAAGCCGTGATTTTATTTATGTAAAGGACTTGCTGGATGTTTTGCTGCATTTTCTGGAAAAAAAACCAGCCAATGGCATTTATAACCTGGGAACGGGTCAAGCGCGCACGTTCCTGGATCTGGCGACCGGCACCTTTCGGGCACTGGGCCTGGAGCCGAATATTTCATTTGTGGATACGCCCCTTGATATCCGGGATACCTATCAGTATTTCACGGAAGCCGATATGTCTAAATTGCGGAACATCGGCGGCTACACGCAGCCGTTTTATGGCTTGGAAGAAGGGATTGAAGATTATGTGCAGCGGTATTTGCGCGCTGAGTCGATCTATTAATTACGCGTTGCACTAACGCTTGATCATCAATTTGCCTTCCCACGCCTTATTGTATTGGGAGATTTTATAGGTGTAAAGTCCATCTGCAAGCCGCTCTGCACCCAGGTCAAAGGAAAGCACGCCTTTACCAATCAGATTTTCACGTACAAAAACCAGACGCCCGGCTAAATCAAAAATACGGATATCAAAATTTTGGTTGACGGTATACGGATAGTTGGTTCTGATCAATAGATAATTGCGTACAGGGTTGGGGTACAAGGTAAACGGAGATTGTTGGCTCGGAATCAGGGTGTTTGAACTTACCGATGCTATATTATTATCTAGCCATTCCAGGCGTTTGGTAAGCCAGTTTTTTAGGAAATATACTTCCTGGCCATACGTTGATCCGACGAATGAGTTTGGCCAAACATATTGCCCCAGCACCGGCCAGCGCTGAAAATTGCGCACTTGCGCCTGACCTAACAGGGTAGATATAGAATCTATCGTGCCCAACATTTGGCTGTTACTCCATGTATCGGCGCGCAATTCCTTCCAACGATCACCCATGCGCTGCCGAAATGCGGGATCGCTCCACAACCGATCCCACCAAAAGTGGATTATCCACGCATCCCCACCACATATTGCATTAAAATCCTTGGCCCATCCCGTCCAGTCTTGTCCCTGGCAATAATCGCCAATCCCAAAAGCAATATTAAAATCCCAGACGGGTCCCATGGTGATTCTACCGCCATGACTGTCGCGATCTTTGTAAAAATAGGCGCTCAGGCGATATCCATCCGTATTCTTGCTGACTTCTTCCACCAGCAGATAATTGATCCAACTATCGACATCGATCCAATTGGGATATTCAGCTGCAAAATTAGGGCCGGCCATCATGTCATCAAACTCCTTGAAGTGATTTTGAATATAGGCTGCTTGTTCCGCTACAATTTCGTCGGCTTTAGGGGTGAAATATTGAATCCAGGTTTCTTGGCTGCTACCTGGCGCTGCATTGTGTGTCAATTTCCAGTCACCGCCTACTGTGCCGGGAGATGGACCATATTTGTCAATACGCAGCATATATCCTCCCGTCAGTTTGTCGCCCGTGGTATCCTCCGGTTTTAGTTTTTTAATATTCACCCGGTTTTCATCGCGTTTAATCGACTCAACAAGTGTATATACGCCTATATAGGTATTGTTGAGCACCACTTCACAATAACGGGTACGCGGCGACCAGGCCAGTGCCTGCCGGGCAAGATGGTGCGCGAGTACATCGCGCATGAGCGTTTTATCGTTGAGGGGCGCAATAAGCACCCAGTCGCTTTCGGCGGGCATACCAAGTAAAGGCACCGCTAGATCTTCACCGGCGGCATCGCGTAGTTCGATTGTATAAGGCTTTTTTTCGTAAAACTGAGAGGAAGAACCGCGTAATTCAATGCCGATATTGCCTTCATATCCAGTAAACGCGTCGGCAGGATGATTGATTTGGCCCGGTCCGTTGTCAATAACACCCATAAAGGCCGTTATTTTGGGTTCATCCGGAATCTGTTGCCCATTGGTTTGGATAATTATAATTGGCAGATTGGAGGCTGTAAAATTGACTTGCGCAGTCGCAAAAGTTGTCGCAAGTGTACCGATGACGATAAATAGTGCAATCCTTCTCATATAAACTTTTATTTCGAGCGACAAAGAAATACGTTATACCGGTTATGTGGTTATAATTTTAAGAAAACAGCCTATAATAGCATTTTATTGGTCTTTTTCGGCTTTTCACCTGTTTGGTGTCTTGTAATACGTTCACCAAAAGCGTACAAAAAATGCCCTGTCGAAACCGACAGGGCATTTTCAAAAACATCGTTCTATTATTCCTTATTTGGCGGCACTGTGATGTTTGTTCACCGCATCCCAGTTCACTACGTTCCACCAGGCAGTAATATAGTCCGGCCGACGGTTTTGGTAATGCAAGTAATAAGCATGTTCCCAAACATCTAGACCAAGGACTGGTGTACCTTTTTTCTCGGCAATGTCCATCAGCGGATTGTCCTGATTGGGCGTAGATGTAACGAACAGGTTACCATCAGCGCCCACGCATAACCACGCCCAGCCCGAACCAAAACGGGTCGTAGCGGCTTGTGCAAACTGTTTTTTCAGTTCGTCGAATGAACCAAAACTTTTGGTAATTGCTGCTGCGATTTCGCCTTTGGGTTCTCCCCCGGCATTGGGTGCCATTATTTCCCAGAAGAAAGAGTGGTTCCAGTGGCCGCCGCCATTATTCCGCACTGCCGGTGGCAAGGAGGAAATATTGGCCAACAGTGTTTCGATGGAACTATTTTCGTGCTCATGACCAGCCAGGGCAGCGTTGAGGTTATTCACGTAGGCCGCATGGTGTTTGTCATGGTGAATTTCCATCGTGCGGGCGTCCACGTGCGGTTCAAGTGCCGCGAATTCGTACGGAAGGTTGGGAAGTGTAAATGCCATTTTGCTATAATAATGTGTGAGAGTGTGAATGGTATGAACCCTGCACCGAACCCTTTGTTGGGAATCAGCCGTATGGTTCATATTTTAAATTTAGTATCTTAAAAATCCATACCAAAACAACAGCAAATGAAAGATGTTCGGCGGATTATTACCTTTGGCGGCCATTAAAACAGGCTTTTCCACATGAAAAAACAATGTTACTCACTATTTTTCCTGCTTTGCACGCCCTTTTTTCTTTTTGCCCAACAAAAAATTTCCATGTCGGATGCGATTTTAAAAGGTCGCACTGCTTTGGCTCCGGCAAATCTACGGCAACTGCAATGGATTCCAGGTACGGAAAAACTGTCCCATGTAGTCAACAATAAAATTGTACGGGTGAACGCACCCGACGGAGTAGTCGATACGATCGATATCCTGCCAAAAGTCAATGCGGGACTTACTGCCCAGCATAACACGTCCCTTGATGCTATTCCGGCTATTACCTGGATGAGCGCAGATAAATTGTGGTTTCACACCGATAAAGAGGTATTTACCTACACGGTAGGCGGTGCCTTACAACAACAAAATACGTATCCAGCGGGGGTAGAAGACGTTGATTATCAGGATAAAACATTTAATACGGCATACAATTTAGACGACGCTTTGTATGTCAGCAGCAACGGCAGACAGCAGTTGGTCGCAAAAAGTGACAGCGAAGGAATTGTCTATGGGAAAGCGGTGCATCGCAACGAATTTGGCATCAATAAGGGTACGTTTTGGAGTACTTCCGGACAGCAACTGGCATTTTATCGCATGGATGAAAGCATGGTAACCGAGTATCCTATTTATGTGCTTGATTCGATGCCCGCGCAGGTACGAAAAATTCGCTACCCGTATGCCGGCAGCAAAAGTCACCATGTCACAGTGGGCGTTTTTGATTTGAAGACGCAAAAAACAACCTACTTGCAGACGGGTGAGCCAGCAGAACAGTATCTGACCAATATTGCCTGGACACCGGATGATCAATTTATTTTGATCGCCGTCGTGAACCGCGAACAGAATCACCTCTGGCTCAAACAATTTGATGCTACGACCGGCGCTTTTGTCAAAACGCTTTTTGAAGAGACCAATGATAAATGGGTAGAACCGGAGGTGCCGCCGGTATTTGTGCCCGGTACAAACGACCAGTTCATCTGGCAAAGTGAGCGCGATAATTGTAACCATTTGTACCTCTGCAATCTTTCCGGAAAGGTCGTGCGTCAGGTTAGCAAGGGTTTTCAGCCGGTTACAAATTTTTACGGTTTTTCCAGCGATGGCCTGAACTGCTTTTATCAGGTGACCGATGAGACTGGGCTTAGCCGTTTTGTCTATGCGGCCAGTCTAAAGACCGGGGTCCTGACCCGTATGAACGATGAAATGGGCATTCACAACGGTCTCTTCAACCGGGAGGGATCCTGGGCCGTGGATAATTTCAGCAACATCGCCACTCCCCGCCTCGTGTATGTGCAGCCGGTTGCCAGCCCGGGTTCGAGACAAATTATTTTTGGCGCTAAAAATCCGTTGGAGGGATATAGTCTTGGCTTAACGCGCCTCGTTTCACTCGCTACTTCAACCGGTGAGCCGTTAAATGCACGGATGATTCTGCCACCGGATTTTGATGCGCAAAAAAAGTATCCGGTCATTGTATACGTATATAACGGTCCACACGTGCAGATGGTAACCAATGGCTGGCTCGGGGGCGGTGAACTTTGGATGCACCACATGGCACAAGAAGGGTACATTATTTTTTCTTTGGACGGCCGCGGATCGGCTAACCGGGGTCTGCTGTTTGAAAATGCAATTCACCGTCGCGTTGGGGATGTTGAAATGGAGGATCAATTGACCGGAGTAAAGTATCTAAACGCGCAGACTTACATTGATCCGGCGCGCATTGGCGTATATGGGTGGAGCTATGGAGGATTCATGACCACGTCTTTGATGACCCGACCTGAAGCAAAAGGTGCATTCAAATGCGGCGTGGCCGGTGGGCCGGTGCTCGACTGGCGCATGTACGAAATTATGTATACCGAACGCTATATGGATTCGCCACAGGAAAACCCGGATGGGTACACGAAAAGCAGTCTGTTCAATTACATAAATAATCTGGATGGTCGTCTGCTAATGATTCACGGCAGTTCCGATGACGTCGTGACGTGGCAGCATTCCTTGCGGTATATCCGCGAATGTGTCAGAAAAGGCAAGCAGATTGATTATTTTGTGTACCCGGAACACGTGCATAATGTGCTTGGTAAAGACCGGGTACACTTGTTCGAAAAGGTGGAGCGATTTTTTAAGGATAATTTGTAAGGGTAAAACATGCTCCACGAAAAGGCCGGATAAGATTCCCGTGAAATCTATCCGGCTTCTTGCGTAATGCTGATTACCCCTTAAAAACTTATCGTCGAAAATCAAGCGGATATAAGCTGAAATGCGACAGTTATGCGGTTGGTAAAATCTGCATGGGTTTATTGGGTTATTTTGCAAGCATAAATTCTTGCACTGTAAATCCTCCGCTGTCTTATGGTCGTACAATTACTTTTACGTGCTGTCCTGCTCTTACTTTTATGCGTTACCCAGCTGTGCGCACAACCAAATCACCGCTGTAGTCAAGGGCAATCCGTTGATACACTGCCCGATTCCCCGCTACAGCCGAGCGACTACATGTTGCCGAGTGTTTTCTCGCCGGATGGAAATGGGCTATACGATGCTTTTACCGTATACACTTCCCAACAGTATGCTCCAACAATAAAAATAATGCGCATTTTTGATCGCTGGGATAACCTGATTTTTGAACGTTCTAATTTTCAGGTCAATGATGTAAGTATGGGTTGGGACGGCACTTTCCAAGGCAAACCGGTAGCCATGGGGGTGTTCTCTTATTATGTAGCAATCATTTTGAAGGACGGCACTATTTTGAATAAATGGGGGGAAGTTATCGTGCTGGATTGACCCGTATTAAAGATGTACCTTTGGCAATCAAATAATTTTCATACTCTTCGCGTGTCCTGGAAAAATTCTTCTTTCTTCTTTTGGTGGGAAACCATTCGTTGCACGGAAAACGCCGACCACCGCAAACAAATACGATCTTATAAAAAGCGTTGGTTTGCCTCATTCCAGCCTGGCCGCAATTCAATCGCCGATGAAAGTGCCTGGCTCACCTTTCCTGCCATTGATTTGTTGGCGGACTGGTTAAAACCAGACCATCGCGTTTTTGAATATGGCGGAGGCGGGTCTACCCTGTTTTTCTGCAACCGTGCCGGCTTTGTGGCCACTGTAGAACACGATGAAGGCTGGTTTAAAGTACTTTCCGCAAAAATTCGGGAAAAGGGGCACCTTAATTGGGAGGGGTCTTTTGTTGCCGGCGAAGATCTAAGTACCCCCGCACAAACTGACATCTCGGATCCTGCCCAATACCGGAGCGGCGCAACCGTATTTGAAAACTATACTTTCGAAAAATATGCCAAAGCGGTAAAGCACTATGATTTGGCATCTTTCGATCTAATTCTGGTGGACGGTAGGGCACGACCTGCTTGTATACAGGAAGCTTTACCCTATCTCAAGCCAGGTGGTTTATTGATTTTGGACAACGCAGAGCGACCATATTACACCGCCGCATTCAAGCATATCTTTGCTGAACAATTTACAACCCTGCTTAATCAGCAATTTCCTTGTCCGTATGCACCTGGCTTTACGCTTACACTGATCTTGCAAAAGAACCATCCGTAACGTTACGTACCCCCAGTGCTGTGTACGATCAATTGTCATGACCAAAACAAAAGCGGTTGAAATCCAACAAGGATTTCAACCGCTTTCAAAACACCGATAGTCAATCGTTTACTTCCGATTCGCATCCTGCTTCGCAAACACTTTTTTCAACAACTCGGTCGTTCGCGCGCCTTTGTTACGGCGGATATTTTTCTCCTCTTCGCTTACTTTACCAAATAATCCGGTAAGTGCCTGTGTGGTTACATAATCATCCAAATCACTATTGACTTTGGTCACCAGCGGAATTTTATTATAGGCATCGGCGGCTTTTTTCCAGAGATTGTTGGCACCAATTTTATTGAGCGACGCGACTATTTTGGGGTTGAACTTTTGGTACAACTCCGTATTGGTGGTTCTTTTCAAGTACTCCGTAGCAGAGTTATCAGCTCCCAGCAAAATATTGGTGGCATCCTGAATCGTCATTTGTTTAATGGAGTTCAGGAAAATCGGCCCTGCTTCCTTAGCAGCGTCTTCCGCCCCGCGATTGATTTTTTCCAGCAATTCGTTTTCGAAGTTGTTGAAGCCCGGCACAACCCGCAATTTGTCGGCAACCTTGCGCGCCTGTTCCGGTAAAAGAATTTTGTAGGCGCTTTTAAGATAGCCATCTTGCGCAGATAGCTCACCGGCACCTCTCGTAGCACCCTTGGCCAGTGCATCTTTCAAACCGCGTCCAATTTCGTCGATCGTCGGCTCTGACAAAACACTGTTAGCAACTTCCTTTAAGGTGTCGCAGGCCGGCATGGCCAGCAGGCATACCAGGAACAATGGCAATATGATTATTTTTTGCATCGTCTTATTATTATGGTGAACTCTTAATACGCCAAAGCAGCAATCGGTTACTTGTGTGCGTGCAACAAAATGATTTCCTTAACACTCGGCCAGATTAACAGAAATATTCAGTGCCAAGCCACCGTCTGCCGTCTCTTTATACTTGGTATTCATATCGAAAGCCGTTTCCTTCATGGTTTTGATCACTGCATCGAGGCTGACCTTGGCTTTGGCCGGGTTGCTTTCCAACGCAATCTGACACGCGGTAATTGCTTTAATTGCTCCCATCGTATTGCGCTCGATACAGGGTACTTGTACCAAACCACCGATCGGATCGCAGGTCATGCCCAAATGATGCTCCATCGCTATTTCAGCCGCCATCATGGCCTGATCATACGTCCCGCCCAAGCATTCGGTTAACGCAGCAGCAGCCATCGCGGAGGAAACACCAATTTCAGCCTGACAACCACCCATCGCCGCAGAAATCGTGGCTCCTTTTTTGAATAAACTCCCCATTTCGCCGGCCGTAAGCAAAAATCGCACGATATCGGACTCGCGGTAACTGTCGCTAAAACAAACATGATACATCAAAACGGCAGGAATTACACCGGCGGCCCCATTGGTTGGCGCAGTAACCACCCGGCCGAATGCCGCATTTTCTTCATTCACCGCCAAGGCAAAACAACTTACCCATTTCAGGATATCTTGAAAAGAGTGTCCGCCCCGACTGATCTGGGCAGTCCATTCATCCACATTTGCGTACGGTTTGGTATTCAGCAGTTTAGCACTCAGTGGCGCAGCACGGCGGCCGACTTCTAAACCGCCCGGTAGAATACCTTCGGTATGGCAGCCTTTATAGATACAATGGCGCATCACGTCCCAGATTTGCAGCAGTTCTGCCTGGATTTGCGCTGCCGACCGCCAAGTAAGCTCGTTTTGAAATACAATTTCAGAAATGCTTTTATGCTGTTCCAGGCACCAGTGATGCAGTTCTTCGGCCCGGTCAATCGGGCAGGGAAGCGTCACAGTACCCCCATTATCCTCCTCCCCTTCTTTCACTACAAAACCGCCGCCAATAGAATAATAGGTATGGCTTTCTCCGGTGCCATCCCGATAAAAAGCCCGAAAAGTCAAGCCATTTGCATGATAAGGTAAGGTTTGGTCGTAGAGAAAAATGACATCCCGCTCCGGATTAAAAGGAATAAGTCGTTTTCCGGCAAGGTTAATTTTCCGTTCCGCCGTAATCTGTGCCACATTTGTTTGTACTGCGGCTACCGGAATTGTCACCGGATCATCCCCATTTAAACCCAATAAGACAGCCAGATCGGTTCCATGCCCCTTGCCGGTTTTGGCCAGCGATCCATACAACTCAACCTGCACGGCAATTACTTCGTTTAAATCTATTTCCCGGGTAAACCGCTGTGCTGCCCGCCAAGGCCCCATCGTATGAGAACTCGACGGCCCAATGCCAATTTTAAAAATATCGAAAACGCTGATTCGCTCCATGTGGTGGTGTGTGAGACTGTTAGTTAGGACAAGTGCAAAAGTGCCGTGAAAGTAGACATTTGTTCTTTTTCAACGTTCAAATTCACCTGCGCGCTTACAATTATCCTAACCAATTGTCATTTTGGAGCACTAAGCCAGCACTACATCAATGTTTAAACTCACTTCGTCGTCCAGCATCACCGTTTCGCCTGCTACATTATCTGCCAGTCGCAACTGATTGGCTAATACTTCGGCTTGAATATAGGAGCCAAATTGCGCTACGGAATCTACAATAGCCGGGTGTCGTTGCAAGGTGACGATAATCCGATCGGTTACGTTAAAATCTTTGTCTTTGCGGATATTCTGGATACGATTCACCAGGTCGCGGGCAGTACCCTCCGCAAGCAACGCATCCGTGAGGTGTACATCCAGCACCACGGTAAGCGGTCCATCAGAGGCCGTTTTCCAGCCCGGTAAATCTTCGGTTGAAATCACTAGATCATCGGGCGTGAGGGTGTACCCATTCCCATTGAGGGTGACTGCCAGCGTGCCTGTTTTTTCCAGCGCATCAATATCTTCATTGGTAAAGCCGGCGATCATAGCCGCCGCGTCTTTCATGTCTTTGCCGAGTTTAGCGCCCAACGTTTTAAAGTTAGCCTTGGCACCTTTTTTTAACAAGCCGCTGGAATCGGTTATGTATTCCAGGTCTTTGACATTGATTTCCGATAAAATCAGGTCTTTGACCCCATCGACTGCGGTTATGAATACCTCGTCCAGCACCGGCAGCATGATTTTTTGCAACGGCAGCCGGACCCGGATACGCTCCCGTTTGCGGATACTTAACGCCAGCGAACAAATGCGCTGCGCATATTCCATTCTTTGCTCTAATGCCTTGTCAATCAGACCGGCGTTTACTTCCGTGAGGTCACTTAAATGCACTGAGTCGTGGCGGAGTGGTGTGTTATGCTGTTTTGCCTTGTCGCGAATTGGACTGGTAAGGTTGCGGTACATCCAATCGGAAAAGAACGGTGCAAGCGAGGACATCAATTGGTTGGTCACCATCAGGCATTCGAATAACGTCTGATACGCGGCTGTTTTGTCTTCGCTCATCTCACCGCGCCAAAACCGGCGACGCGCCAAACGCACATACCAGTTGCTCAAGTGTTCATCCACAAAAGTCTCAATATAACGCGCGGCCTTGGTCGGCTCGTAATCATCCATAGCTTCGCGGTAATCACCGACCAAACTATAGAGTTTTGAAATGACCCAACGGTCGAGTTCCGGGCGCGCTGCGTAGGGCAAGACATTTTGCTCGTCCATCGACCAGCCGTCGAGGTTGGCGTAGAGCGCGAAAAAATTATACGTATTAAATACGGTGCCAAACAGTTTATTCCGGGTTTCTACAATGCCTTCCGGATCGAATTTCAAGTTGTCCCAAGGCTGGGCATTTGACAACATATACCAGCGCGTCGCATCCGCTCCGTACGTGGCAATGATTTCAAACGGATTCACTGCATTCCCTTTAGATTTGGACATTTTATTGCCGGCCTTATCTAAAACAAGTCCAGTGGACACTACATTTTTATAGGCCACCGAATCGTAACACATCACGGCTATGGCATGCAGGGTGTAAAACCACCCACGAGTCTGATCTACGCCTTCCGCAATAAAATCGGCGGGATAACTGATCTCAAAAGGCGATTTGAAAGGGCGGTCATCGCCTTGGTGCAATTTTTCATAATCGAGTCCCCATTGCGCATACGGCACCGACCCGGAATCGAACCAAACATCGATCAGGTCTAGTTCACGGCGCATTGGGCGACCATCGTGGCTAACCAGGACGATATCGTCGATAAAAGGCCGGTGAATGTCTTCCGGCACGACCTGGTTCATTTGCAAAGCCTGGTTCGCTTTTTCAACGGCCTGGCTCAACTCTTCCAATGAACCAATACAAATTTCTTCGGCACCATCCTCGGTGCGCCAGATGGGCAATGGCACGCCCCAGTACCGCGAGCGACTCAGGTTCCAGTCTTGCAAATTTTCCAGCCATTTCCCAAAACGGCCTTCCCCGGTAGATGCTGGTTTCCAGTTGATGGTTTTGTTCAATTCAAACATCCGCTCCTTTACTCTTGATGCAGCAATGAACCAGGAATCCAGCGGATAATACAAAACCGGCTTGTCGGTGCGCCAGCAGTGCGGGTATGAGTGTTCATATTTTTTCACGTTGAAAGCATACCCTTCTGCTTTCATTTTAACCGCAATATCTACGTCAACGGATTGATAATCAGCCTCATTCTTGTAGTCCTTCACATAACGGCCGGCAAATTCACCCACTTCATCCGTGAATTTGCCTTGTTTGTCCACCAAGGTCAGGGAGCCAATGCCATGCTGACGGGCCACTTTCATGTCGTCTGCGCCGAATGATGGCGCCGTATGGACCACGCCTGTGCCATCCTCTGTCGTCACAAAATCACCGGTTATAACTTTAAATGCATCGCCATCGGTCGGCTGTACATACGGCAAAAGTTGCTCGTAGCGCACCTCAAACAACTGGTTTCCGGAGAATTCCGCAGATTGTTCCAACACCTCCGGTTGATTTTTACCGCCAAACCATTTGCTGATCAATGCCGCTGCCAACACTACGCTAACGGGTGCTTTCGTATACGGATTGAGCGTTTTTACCTTGACATAACTGATATTTGGGCCGACCGTCAACGCGGTATTGGATGGCAATGTCCAGGGCGTGGTGGTCCAGGCAAGAATGCGTACATCTTCCTGGTCCGAGTCAAATAAAAAATCCGACAGGCCCGTGCGCTGCACTTTAAACATCGCGACGATGCTCGTATCGGTCACATCGTGATAAGTCCCCGGCTGATTGAGTTCATGCGAGCTAAGCCCCGTGCCTGCTGCCGGGCTGTAGGGCTGGATAGTGTACCCTTTATACAGATAACCTTTATCATACAGGCGTTTGAGCAAGTACCACACCGTTTCGATATATTTATTTTCAAACGTGATATATGGATCGTCGAGATTGACCCAGTATCCCATTTTCCGGGTAATATCATCCCAGATATCTTTATAGCGCATGACCGTACTTCGGCAGGCAGCATTGTAGGCCTCCACGGTTATTTTCTTCCCGATATCTTCCTTGGTAATGCCCAATTCTTTTTCCACCTGCAATTCGATCGGCAATCCATGCGTATCCCAGCCACCTTTACGCTCAACGCGGCGCCCTTTAAGGGTTTGGTAGCGACAAAATGCGTCTTTTACGGCACGGGCCATGACGTGGTGAATGCCCGGTTGACCATTGGCGGAAGGCGGACCTTCATAAAAAACAAAAGAGTTTTTGGGATCACGTTGCTCGACGGACTGCTCAAAAATGCGTTCATCCTGCCAGAATTGGAGGATTTCGGCATCGATGGCCGGAAGATTCAGTTGTTTAAATTCGCGGTAGTGCACTGGTTCTATTGTCTTAATTGTTAGGTGAGATTTGCATGCAAACAGAAACCCCGCCCGGTGTAGCACACCAGCCGGGGTTTCTGTTTTTTCTAAACAGCCACTTCCGTGCTCAGGTGTGCGACCCGGTACGAATAATAATGGTGTTAGAAATTATGGTGAACTGCTTCATCGTATCTTGCAAATGTAGCGGCAAATGTAAGGATTTTGTACAAACAACCTATTCGCCTCCTTTTAAAAAAGGTGGAAAAATGGAGCGGTCGTAAAATGAAATGAATTAAGAACGGATAAAAATTTAAAAAAATTCATATTCAAAACATCATACTTACAATTTCGCCGGTAATTTTGGGCTTTAAACCAACAATACACCCAACCACGGCAGTATGAAAAATGTATGGAGATTGTGCCTAATCGCGCTGATCGGACTGTCGGCAAAATGTCAGGATACCCCGCAGCCTCCAGTACCCGAG
The DNA here is from genome assembly GCA_038203695.1 of Chitinophagales bacterium. Taxonomy (GTDB): domain Bacteria; phylum Bacteroidota; class Bacteroidia; order Chitinophagales; family Saprospiraceae; genus M3007. The sequence continues at coordinate 49,028 of JBBRDQ010000002.1, read as the reverse complement.
TCACCAAACCAAGTAATTTTCGCCTCCGATATTTTTCTCCTGGATCTCGAGCAGAAAGAACAACTGCTTATTAATCAACAGGATAGTCAATTGGTCAGTTTGCGTAAACTTGCTGCCACCCCGAAAACAAGCGCGCTACTGACTGAAAAATTGCTGGAATTTCAAAAGGCTAACAAAAATGCGCTCGAACAAATCAAGGCGCAACGGAACTTTGCGATTGCCCAGGAATTTGGCATCCGGGCAGGTTATGGCGCTTACTTGAAACCACCGAAAGTCCCGCCACCACCGCCACCGCCCTGCGGATCAGGAGGCAGTTGTCGTATCGCCTTTGACCGTCGAAAAGTATGCGAAATATATGCGGCTGTTACGATCAATCAACACGTGAAGATCACTATACGCGATGTCAATGGCAAGGCAGTCGATGTACCGGTAAAACAAGTTGGTCTGACCACCAATGTGCAAAGATTCATTTTTGATCTTGGCAAGATTGAAAATCTGACCGGTGGTACCCTGGATTTTGCCGCGCTCGACACGCATGCGTCTATACAATTTGACATCGTACAATAAAGCAGGCCAATGTGCTTTAATAAGGAACATTCCAATCTAATACCTTGGAAACCATTCAATACTATCACCAAATCAAAATCAGTATGAAAAACGTAGTAAAAATCTGTGCGCTTGCCTTCACCGGACTCTTGATCCAGTGCAAGGAAGCACCGAAACCACCCCAAGATGTGGAAGACACCGTCAAGAAGCAGGTGTTATTCGCTTCTGATCTCTTTCTTTTTGAACTGGATCAAAAGGAAGCCACTTTCGCCATGCAGCAAGACAGTCAACTGATGGCAATCAGCCAATCAGCCGCCAATCCAAAAATGTCAGGAAGTGTGGTTGAAAAAATTGGCGCGTTCCAAAAGGTTAATCTCGCCGCTACAATTGATTTTGCCGCACAACGAAATTTCTGGAGAACTCAGGAGTTCAGCACAAGAGCCGCTATTGCTACCACTACGGTCAAACCGCCCAGAATAGGTCCACCGCCACCCCCACCGCCACCTTGTGGAACCGGCGGAGGTTGCCGCCTTAAATTTGATCCCAAAATCTTTGAAATATTGGTCGCCATTAATGCCAGTGATCCGGTTAAACTCACTTTTATGGATGCGGCAGGGAAACTGGTTGATGTAAAGGTCAGTCAAACTTCCGTAGGCGCCGGTTTACAAAAATTATCTTTCGACTTGAGTACCATGCCTAATTTAAAGGCCGGAACCATAAGCATTAACGCATTTGACAGAACCGCATCCGTTGGATTTGACGTAGCACAATTTTAGGAAGTATCTCGCTTTTCAAAGCGCCAATAATAATTAAGAACGCATGGCTCCCTGGTGACGCCATGCGTTTTTTATCAATAAAACTTGCTTTATGGTACGCAGAATCTTTTGGCTGATGTTTTTAGCCTTGCTTCCTGTTTTTGCATGGACACAAGCGGCGAACGAAGCGCTGGTCGATCAAGTGATCGGGGTAGAAGTACCTGCCTATTTCGAAAAAGGGGAATTTTCACGGATTTTTGATACCCTAACGGCGTTGCAAAGAAAGCTGGAGCAAGATGGTGCCACCGACCTGATCGTGACGACCATCAACTACAAGAGCTATTATGCGGAGCGATGCAACCGGCTCGATACCTACTATCAGGCGTTACTAGAGATGGAGGTGTTTTTGGCCAAACATCCAAACCTTGATAATTATCAGAGTTATGTAATTGAAAATCAAATGAGTATCGGCAGGTATTTTTATGACGTGGGCGACTGGACGCGCAGCCTTGAAAAATTACAACAAGCGGAGGTCGGTTTGCTATCCGTTTCCTTTTTATTTGAAGATGCCGATCGAAAATGGACCAACCTCCAAACTGTCAATACTACGATCGGAGCGCTTTATTGTAAAATTGGAGACTATGATGCTGCTTTCAATTACTACATGAAGAGCCTGGAATTTGCCAAAAGCCGTGGAAATTCCGCTACCAAAGCCCCGGATATTGCGGTGGCCTACAAACATCTGGGCGACCTTTTTACCCAAAAAAAAGCGTACACCAAAGCACTTGCTTACTATCAGCAAGCCAAAGTAACTTGTCTTACAGCCGGCCCTGTTCCGGCCAATATTCAAGTGCGGCTCCGGAGTGACCTGACTACCACGTTGCTCGAAATTGGTAAATTATACCGATTGAAAGGTGAATTGCCACAAAGCGTTGCTGCTTTGCAAGCGGCAGAACAGGTCGATGCACACGACCCACAACTAGATCACGAACTCTGGTACAACTACGCCCAAACCTATGCTGCGCAAAACGATTTCGTTCGTGCCCACACCTATTTTGATCTGTCCATGGCGGCGCGGCGCACTATTTTTGGCCAAAAGCACTTCAAAATCGCTGAGATTTATACAGCATTGGGCGATCTATGGCGACAGGAAAATCAGCGGGAGAAAGCACTAGCGGCCTATCAGGAAAGCATTATTGCACTATCGGACGATTTCACCGATACCGATATTGCGAAGAACCCAATGACATTTGTGCGAACCTTTGTGAGCAAGGAACTGCCCGGCGTATTTGATCGTAAAATTGCTTTATTGCTGGAACTGCATGCTAAAAACCCGGTTCCATCACACCTTTCAGCAGCCTGGAATGCCGCTCTTGCAGCTATCAACGTCCTCGAATTGCTCAAAAACGGCCCGATTAAAGCGCAGGAAGACAAATTACAGTTGATGACAGAAAGTTTTTCCATTTATGAATGCGCATTGCATATTGCCGCTATGCAGGGCCCTGATTATACCGAAGCGGCATTCTCTATCATGGAAAAAAGCAAAGCGGTCGTTTTATTGGAGTCTTTCAAAAACGCCAACGCCTTGCACGTAGCCGGAATCCCCGATCATTTATTGGAACGCGAAAAACAATTGCGGTATCAGTTGGCCTCCCTGGAAGATCAACAATTCCGCGCTTCGAAACAGTCTAATGGTTCGGCGACACTGCAAACCAAACTGACCAATATCAAACTGGAATATCGCCAACTGGTAGACAGCCTGGAAAAACAATACCCCGCTTATTATGCCCTGAAATATGCTCCGCAAACGATTACTTCTACGATCATCCGGCAAGAATTGTTGGATGGAGAGCAGGCGCTGATGGAATATTTTGTGGGTGACAAATACTTTTATATCGTCGTAGTCAGCAAAAAGCAAACCGTTTTACGGGAATTTAGGCTCGATTTTCCCATTACGGAATGGGTACAGGGATTGCGTTCGGGCATCTTTGACTATCAGCTTGCAGCAGCGCCGACCGATTCGCTGTTTGAGCGGTGTAAGGACCAATATGCACAATACGCGTACTCCTTATTTCAGAAAATGGTAGCGCCGGTAGCCGATCTATTACCGGAGAAAATTATTGTAATACCCGACGGTGCACTGGGTTACGTACCTTTTGATGCGCTGTTGAAGCACCCTTTTACCAATTTTCAATCGGCAAGTTACCTGGTTCGGGACCATGCAATTAGTTATGCCTATTCTGCCACGCTTTTGCGCGATATGCACAAAGAGTCGAATAGCAATCGAAACTTGGAAGCGTTTGCACCTTCTTTTCCCGATAAAAGTCGGAATGTGGCTACGTTGAGTGGCCTGGACACGCTGTTTTACAACCAATCCGAAGTGTGGGCCATTTGCAATACACTTGGCGACAGTGCTTTGGTGTTGACGGGTGCGGCGGCCACCAAGACGCAATTTGTCCAACATGCACCTCTATTTGGCATTATCCATATCGCTTCCCACGGTGTTTTGAACAGCGACGCTGCTGATTATTCTTATGTCGCTTTTGCCGGTGCTACGCAAAATGACCAGGATAACCGGCTGTATGTCCGCGACTTATACAATATGCGCCTGCAGGCAGCGATGGTTGTATTAAGCGCTTGCGAAACGGCGCTGGGCCGTATGCAGCGTGGAGAAGGTATCATTAGCCTCTCCCGCGGCTTTGCGTATGCGGGTGCACAAAGCATCGTGGCAACCTTATGGGCGGTAAATGATACCGCGACGACCCGCATTATGCGTGATTTTTACCGCAATCTTAAAAAAGGACAGACTAAAGATGAAGCCTTGCGCGCTGCCAAACTGCATTATTTGGATGGCCAGCAAGTCGCGCTGTCAACGCCATTTTTCTGGGCCGCCTTTACGCCAATTGGCAATATGGAACCGCTTTACCATAATCAGCGCTGGTTATTGCTGGGTGCAATGGGCGGACTTATTGCCGCAGCAATCGGCAGTTGGCTGGCATGGCGTTTTTTAAGCAAGCAAAGGCAACCGGCATAGAAAATATTTGCGCGACTTGTTCGAAATTCTCTTTCAAAATAAACGTTAGCGATGGTCTGACCTACTAGTCGGCCCACGTACGTTTTCAATGAATCTTTCCATGCGTTATTTTTTGTTTGGCTGGGTACTACTGTGCCTACCCTCTTTTGCGGTTGCGCAAACCTTTACTACCACTAAAACAACCAGCGAAAAAGCCGCCAAAGCCTACAGTGAAGGGCTGGCCGAAACGCAGCATAATAATATAGCCGTTGCCCAGGGTTATTTTGAACAGGCGCTGCGCGCTGATCCAAAATTTATTGATGCAAAACTCGCTTTAGCTGACACCTACGTTTCTGCCCACGATTATTTTAAAGCCGAAAAAGCCTTCACCGAAGTCCTCGCTATCGATACCCTCTATGCACCACTGGCATTTTTTCTCCTGGCAAAAACGGAGTGGGAACTGGACAAATACGCCGCCAGCGCCAGTCATATTCGCAGTTATCTGCGCAGCAGTGCTAAAAATGAAAAAACGCGGAAGGAAGCGCGAAGCATGCTGAGAAATGCCGATTTTGCCGCACAGGCGGTGCTGCATCCGGTGGCTTTTCTGCCCAAATCGGTAGGTCCAGGCGTAAATACAGCCGCAGCCGAATATTTCCCTTCGCTTACAGCTGATGCTCAAACCCTGATTTTCACGCGCCGAACCAATAGCAACGAAGATTTTTACCAGAGCACGCGCAAGGATAGTAGCTGGCAAACTGCTCAGCCGTTAGATGGCATTAATACCTATTTGAACGAAGGCGCGCAGGCCATTAGTCCCGACGGAACCTGGCTGGTTTTTACCGCTTGCAACCGGCAAGGCGATGGTTCGCAGGGAAGTTGCGATCTGTACTGGTCGCAGCGCAAAAATGACAAATGGACGGAGCCGATGCCTTTTTCAAACAGTATTAACTCCAGCGCCTGGGAAGCGCAGCCCACCATTGGCGCGGACAACAAGACCCTTATTTTTGCCAGCGGCCGGCCGGGCACCCGGGGAAGTTATGATATCTGGCAGTCTATCCGGCAACCCAATGGCAAGTGGGGAGCGCCGGAAAACCTCAATATCAATACCAACGGGAAAGACCATACCCCATTTCTGCACCCGGACGGCGAAACCCTTTACTTTGCTTCCGATAGCCTGCCAGGTATGGGAGGCAGTGACCTTTATCTATCCCGCCGACAGCCGGACGGAACTTGGGGCACCCCCGAAAATCTCGGCTATCCTATCAATACCAAAGGCGAAGATGGCATGTTGGTGGTCAGTCTCGACGGTCGTACGGCCTATTTGGCCAGTGATCGGCCTGGTGGTGCGGGTGAACTGGATATTTACAGTTTTGAACTACCGGCCAACCTTCGCCCTAAGCCAGTCACGTATGCGCGGGCTAAGGTGACCGATGCGGCAACGCACAATCCGTTGGTGGCTAAAGTCGATTTTGTGGATTTAAAAACCGGCCAGACGTTCATTTCGGCTAATACACGTGCCGATGGAACGGCATTCGTCTGTTTACCGGCGGGAAAAGACTATGCGCTGAACGTGAGTAAACCAAAGTATCTGTTCTATTCTGAAAATTTCAACCTGACAGAGGCCGCCAGTTTTGATAAACCCCTGGTGCTAAATATTGAATTACAATCCATTAGAACCGATACCACCCAAAAAATAACCGCCGGTAAGCCAATCGTTTTGCGCAATGTCTTTTTTGAAACCGGCTTGGCCACCCTGCGCCCGCAATCGGCCAATGAATTGGACCGGCTGGTGGCATTATTGACTGACTCGCCTGCTTTGAAGATACAGATAAATGGCCACACCGATAATGTAGGCGACGATCAAAGCAACTTTACGCTTTCTGAAAATCGCGCCAAAGCAGTTTTTGAGTACCTCATCAATAAAGGCATTAAAGCGGAGCGGCTAAAGTTTAAAGGGTTTGGTGAAACCCAGCCCACCGATACGAACGATACTGCCGAAGGCAGAAGCAGCAACCGCCGTACCGAGTTTATCGTCTGGTAGCAGAATTCTACTTATTTGCAGGGGCAGACAAGAATGGCTAACAATACCCACACAGGTTAAGCACCTTAATGGCCATATTTGCCCTCAAATAACTGTCTTATGCGTCTATTAACGATTTACTTGCTGCTTTGCTTTGCATCGGCACTTTCCGCGCAACAAAAACCAACCGACCTATACATTGGGGCTGATGCGCCCGGCTGGATGAATATGATGCAGGCCGAAGCGCCAAATGTGCAAAACATACTGGCGGCCTACAAATCCTACTACGAAAATCATCCGTTTCAAAAAAACGCCTATACCCAATATTTTAAACGCTGGATGCACTGGGCGCGGCCGTATGCACTGCCCGATGGCTCTTTGCATATCCCGACAGTGACAGAAATGACCGCACAGGAATCTTCGCTGCGTTTAGCGCGAGCGGGCGTGCACGACCGCGATGACAACACGGGAGATTGGACATTTCTGGGTCCAAAACAAACTTTTGATGTGAATGGCACGACGGAGGTAACCTGGCAAACCAACATTTACAGTCTGGACGTAGCCCCTTCCGATCCCAATATATTGTATGCCGGCGGCGAAAGTGGCGGTCTCTGGCGCACCACCGATAAAGGGCTGCACTGGAATTTATTGACCAAAGCTGTGCTGCATGGCGCTTTTGGAGCCGTCAAGATTCATCCCACTGATCCTCAAACGGTGTACGCCGCCACGGATGGAAAAATTATTAAAACGACGGATGGTGGACAGACGTGGGCGACCGTATATACCGAAAACAGTTTATGGGTCAATGAATTTGCTATCAAAGCCGACGATGGAAATATAATTCTAGCGGCGGCTGATCAGGGATTACTGCGATCTACCGATGGTGGTACGACCTGGACGAAATTGTACACGCAACAATTTTGGACCGTAAAAAGCAAACCCGGTACGCCCGGTACTTTTTTCGCCGTCAGAAAAAATGGCACCAGTGCTGATTTTATGCGTTCGACCGATGGCGGCGCTATTTTTGCCGTTTCCAACGGTGGATGGTGGGTTCCGGGCCAAAATGAGTCGGTGACTGGCGCAATTATCGCCGTTTGCCCTTCTAATCCCGCTAAATTGTATGCTTATTTGTGTGGTAGCGGGTCAAATCTGTTCGGCTATGTGGGCGTATTTGTCAGCAATAATAATGGTGTAAACTGGTCGAACACGCAGCCGCAAAATGCCATCGGTAATAATCCCACTGCGTATGCAATTCCAAATCACACCAATCTAATGTACAGCGACGGTGCAGCAAATGGATTCGATCAGGGTTTTTATGACATGGCAATTGTAGTCAATCCGCTGAATGCCAATGAATTAATTGCCGGCGGTACGTCCTGGTTTAAAAGTATAAACGGCGGGCAGACCTGGACGGCATTGGGCTCTTATGTCGGCGGACTTGCATGGAGTCACCCCGATATGCAGGCGCTGGTAGCTACGGGCAACGATTTATGGATTGCTACAGACGGCGGACTCAACTATTCCACCAATTTTGCCACCACGATTATTGCCCGCATGAACGGCATTTCTGGAGCCGATCTATGGGGTTTCGACAGTGGCTGGAACGAAGATGTATTGGTTGGAGGCCGCTATCATAATGGAAATATGGCCTGGCACGAATCATTCCCGGCTGGCAAATATTATCGCATGGGTGGCGCAGAATCGCCAACGGGGTACGTAAACCCAGGCGAAGCGCGCAAAACCTACTTTTCTGACATCGGTGGTAAAAAACTCCTGGGCAGTTTTTTAGATGGCATTGCCGACTTCCCGATTGGGATGTCGCCTAATGAAAGTTATGCCTATTACGCCAATTCGGAAATGGTCTGGGATCCGCGCTGCTGGAATATCGTCTACCTCGGTTATGAAAATAAAATCTGGAAAAGCACCGATGGCGGTACATCTTACAGCGTTTTATATGCCTTTCCCGGTACCGCCACCAACACCGTCTATGACATTGAAATAGCCCGCGCCGATCCGCAAGTGATGTATTGTTCGCAATGGGATGGCACAGACGACCGTATGTGGCGCACTGCCAACGGAGGCCAAACCTGGACGCAACTCACCGCTTTGCCGCTGCCAAATAACAATGATCGGGTAAAAATGGCCGTCAGTGCCGAAAATGCCAATGTGCTTTGGGTGGCGGTAACGTATGGCAGCAATGGCAAAAAAATCTATAAATCCAGCAATGGTGGTGCCTCCTGGACCAATCTTACCACTACCACGTTGAATAATTATCGCATTACCAATATAATGGCGCAGTACGGCACCGACGGCGGTATTTATCTCGGCACTGGTAATGGCGTTTTTTACCGCAATAATTCAATGGCCGACTGGCAGTTATTCAGCACTGGATTGCCGATGTCCGCCGAAACCAATCGACTGAAACCGTTTTATAAAACCGGAAAAATCCGCAACGGGTGTTGGGGTTTTGGCGTGTGGGAATCGGATTTATTTGAACCATCAGCAGTCATTGCCCAGCCAATGGCCAGCAGCCTGACACCAGCCTGCGCCCGCGATACCGTCTTTTTCGACGATTACTCTGTGGTAAATCACACGGGTGCTACCTGGAGTTGGGCGTTTAGTCCGGTGCCGCAGTTTGTTGACAATGTTATGGCACGCAATCCTAAAGTGGTTTTTGGCGCGCCGGGTACTTATACGGCTTTGATGACCTTGAATGGTGCTTACCAAAAATCTTTGACGATTCAGGTTTCCAATGAGTGCCAGGCCGATACAATCCCGGGACTGGCTGTAACCCTGGGCGGCAACGATGACCCGGGTTACATAGCCTTGCCGCCGTTGAATCTTACCACCAACCAACTGACCATCACTGCCTGGATAAAACCGGATGGCATTCAGACAGATTACAGTTCTATTTTTATGAACGATGGCGATGCAGCAGGATTCGATTTCCTGCCTGACAACAACCATCTTGGCTACCACTGGCCCGGCGGACAATGGTGGTGGGACAGCGGCTTGACCGTACCCAGCGGACAATGGAGTTATGTGGCTATGGTGGTCACACCCACCAGCATTTCACTTTATCTGAATGGGGTAAAAGCCACCCAAAATTTTACCGTCCCGCCTGTCAATTTTAACAGTGGTATTCGGTTGGGAAGTTATAAAGGCTGGGGTGGTCGCTATGTCAAAGGTAATATCGATGAAGTGTGTGTGTTCAATGCTTCGCTGACCCAAAGCCAAATCCGCGAATTGATGCACCTCACGAAAGATCCTGCCGAGATTGCCCAACTCCTCGCTTATTATCAATTCAATGAAATGCAAGGGGCTGCGCTTGACAAGGTGGGCACGCGCCATGCTTCTTTGGTCGGTAATGCTACCCGTATCACAGCGACCGAGCCCGTCGGTAAGGGTTACAGCAACCGGCAGAATGTAGTTGCGGGTGGAGTGTATACATTTGGCAATACCAACCTCACCCTGCAATTTCCGACTGCCGGCTCGCGCCCGAATGGTGAACTATGCGCCAGTTACATCAATCAATCACCCGATCAACTACCCACTGCCGCTCCGCACAGTCGCGGTTATTGGATCGTTAATAATTATGGCACCAATCCCACTTTTACGACCTTAACAGCCTTACAATTCGGCAATTATGGTCCGATCCAAAACGGCGCTTCGGCCGGCGACTTCAAATTGTACAAACGCAGCAGTACTGCGGATGGCAATACCTGGGGCAATATTCAGGATATCGGAGACGCTGTGCAAACCGGAACAAATGGCCAGGTGGATTTTACCAGTGGCAACGGCGTCACTTCGTTTAGTCAATTCGTGGTCACATTCGCCGGTGTTTTACCCGTCGAATGGTTTGATTTTGCCGTGACGGCGGAGAAAAATCGAACTGCCCGGCTACATTGGTCGGTGAATCAAACCAATACCGTTTCGCACTTTGTCATCGAAAAAAGCCGCGACGGATTGACCTTTCAAGACGTGGGCGAGCAAAAAGCCAAACCGGGAGCGGGGCTATTCAGTTATGAAGCACTTGATACAGACCCATTCAATGGTGTAAATTATTATCGACTGCGGCAGATAGATAGCGATGGGGCCTATAGTTACTCGAAAATTCGCACGGTGGTAATTGATGCCCTGGCCGACACCTGGATTTTGTATCCAAATCCTGCCCATGCCGGCCAAAAACTAACCATCCAAACCAGTGTGCAAGGAGATTATCGTTTCCGTATTTTTGATTTAACTGGTAAATTATTATTTCAGCAGCAGGCCAATGGTACTGCCGCACTTATTTGTCCAATGTTGCCAGCCGGTGCCTATGGATATGAGATATTGGGAGAAACACAGCGGGTGGCTGGACGTTTGTTGATAGATTAATTTAATGCGTGCCGCTTCAAAACAATAGATTGAAGCGGCACGTTTTTAGTTCGATTTATATAATCCACTCATTTTCAATACGATTTTTGCCCGCTTCTTTGTCTCTTAGCCGCCAAAAGTGACCTCAATGCGAGAAAATGTCGATGAAAACAACCGATGAAATACAAAATGCCCTACTTTTGGCGTTCGCTTTGCGAAAAACGAAAACAATCGGTTTCATCCATAAACAGTATTGATTTTTATGACAATCTCCGCCTTTCTGGCCTCTTTTTTCTTTCTGCAAACCGTACCTGTCAAACCGGGAACTGTAGTTGCACCCGCCGAAACCCAAAGTCTTTTTGAAATTATTGCCACCAGCAGTATACTAGGGTTGTTCGTACTGCTTACGCTGCTCATCCTTTCTATCGCCGCGATCTATATCTTTTTCGAACGGTATTTTACGCTCAACCGCGCTGGACAAGTCGATCATAACTTTATGAACAGCATTCGCGCCAGTGTTGAAAATGGTAACCTGCAGGCCGCCAAAGCATTGTGCCAGAGTGTCGATGCACCGATGGCACGCATGGTAGAAAAAGGATTGGATCGGATTGGCAAGCCGCTGGATGATATCAATAAGTCGATTGAAAATGTCGGCAATCTGGAACTGCTGAAACTCGAAAAACGGCTTTCCACCCTGGCTACTATTTCCGGTATTGCGCCGATGATCGGGTTGTTGGGTACGGTATTGGGTCTGATCATTTCCTTCCAGGATATGGCTACGGCCGAAACGGTAACGCCGAAAGTACTTTCGAATGGTATTTACCACGCTTTGACGGCTACGGCCTTTGGTCTGTTGGTGTCTATTATCGCCATGGCGGGTTATAATGTACTGGTTTCCAGCTTGGATAAAGTAATTTTCAAAATGGAAAATACGGCTGTACAGTTCATGGACTTGTTGCAAGAGCCAAGCCGCTAAACCAAGTAGTTAACGCATACTAATACCGCACGATATATGAGCCTGAAACGAAGAGTCCGCGTAGAACCGGAATTCAGTCTGGCGGCGATGATCGACGTAATCTTCCTGTTGCTGATGTTTTTCATGTTAACTTCGAAGTTTGTCACGCCTAATGCCCTGAACCTGTCGCTTCCATCAAGCAGTTCCACTTCTATGGCATCGCCTTCCCTGGCAATTTCTATCAAACCCGATGGTACATTCTACCTCGGCACTGCCAGTGGCGCACCTTCCTTAATTGCCAAAGAACGGCTTGAATCTGCTTTAAAAGCCAAAATTGAAGCCGGCGGCAAAGACCTGAAAAATACCACAGTTACCGTTTCCGCCGATAAAGCGGCTACGGTCGATAATGTTGTATTTGTACTGGATATTGCCAACCGCCTACAGGTAAAAACCATTCTGGCTACCAATCCAACGCCAGGAAAAAATTAAGTGGATAACCGAAGCGAAAAAATTTGCTGCGGTTATGTATTTTTTTAGCAACCGATCATCCTTGTTTAGTACTTCGTAAATTGGCAGGCGTTTTTCAACCTGTTCCCTATTGCGGGTTACTTAAAACAGATTTTTATATGAAAGCCACTGTTCAGAAGGAAGACAATCGCGCTAAAGCAGCCTTGTTAAGTTTTATATTCCATGCTTTGCTGCTTGCCCTGATCATCTTTTACCGTTTTGGGAAAAATCCCGAGCCGGAAGAGCAAACCATTGCTATTGCCCTGGAAATGGGCGGCGGCGGCGATAATGCTGCTGCCGGGATGCCGGATGAAGGCCAGGGCAGCGATCCTGCGCCGCAAGGCCAGCAAATGGAAGATCCTTCGCAAACAGAAGCGGTAGCCGATCCGGAACCAACCCCGGCAGCGCCAAAACCGACTCCAACAACCCCGCCGCCGCCATCCAAAGCGACGACACCCCCTACGTCTACAACAAATGACCCCAACGTAGCCGCCGTCCAAAAACAGAAAGAAGCGGACCGGCAGCGGCAGGTTGAAGCGGATCGGCAGCGCAAACAACAGGAAGACGCACAACGGCAGGTGGAAGCCCAAAAACAAGCAGCTGCGCAGGCGGTAGCGGATCGTAAACGTAAGGAGCAGGAAGATCTGGCTAAGAAAAAAGGACAGTTCGGTGGCACCTTTGGCAAACCAGGTTCTACCGGTACTGGTCAAGGCAATACTGGAAAACCCGGCAACCAAGGCATTCCAGGCGGCACCGGTGATAATCCATTTGGCAAAAGTAATGGGACCGGTGGTGGTACCGGTGGCGGAGACGGTACGGGTACCGGCGCTTCGGTAGGCGGTGGTTTAGGAGGTCGTAAAGTGCTCAACAAAGTAAAAGCGCAATACAATTCCAACGCCCAAGGTACCATTCGACTGGAAGTTTGTGTGGATAGTAATGGTCGTATTACCAGTGCAACGCCTACGCAAAGTGGATCAACCACGACCGATAGCGGTTTGCGCGCCAGCGCAGTTGCGGCGGCAAAACAGTGGAAATTCGAACCCGGTTCCGATAATCAATGCGGCTGGATTCAGTTTATATTCAAGCAGCAATAAGCGTTCATTCCATAAAAAAAGCGGCCTGTTGATGGTATTATCGACAGGCCGCTTTTTTTATGGAATAAATACGGTTCGTTTTATTTCCGGATCAATTTCTGATCCACTTCATTGGGCCGTTGGCCATATTGCTGCGCTGTTTGATAATCTTGTTGCGCAGCGGCCGTATTACCTATCTGGGTATAAGCTCGAGCGCGTTCCAGATAAGCGATCCCTAATTTAGGTTGTAGTTTGATGGCTTTCGTAAGCGCCTGAATGGCTTCATCATTGCGATTCATAGCGCGGAGGATCATGCCGCTCTCATACCAGATATTGGCATTATAAGGGTCAAATTCCAGGTATTTCTGGTAATCTGCCAGCGCATTGTTATAATCTTGCTGACTATAATATACGATCGAACGATTGTAATAACCATTTTTGTTTTTTGGATCCAGTTTTAGGCCCTCCGTAAGATTCTCAATGGCAGCCGGCAGATTATTAATAGCGCCCATGGCCGCGCCGCGATTAATGAATGCCTCCGCTTTAGATTTCGGTTTGATTTTTTCGATCGCCAGGGCACTTGTATAATCTTCGATGGCCTTCTGTACCAGGCCCGATTCTTGTCCTTTGTATTTTCCAGACATCGCCATATCGAAATAGGTCTTTCCACGGCTGATGTAAAGTTCCGGATTGGTGGTTTCGATCGTAATCGCCTGACTGTAATCTTTCAAAGCAGCATCGTAGTTACCCAGTTTGTTGCGGTTATACTGCCCGCGATTCCAGTATGGCAAGGTATTCTTTTTTAATTTTTCATTCTGGTCGTACTCCATTACAGCCGTCCACAGCGTCCCGCCGTTTTGCCAGATGCCAACTTGTTTTACAGTCCAGGCGGAAAAAATAATTGCGACCAGGCCGAGGGCGACGCGCAGTCCGGTTTGGTACTGCGGATTTTGTTGGTACTTATCATAAAAGTAGGCGGCAATGGCAAAAAATCCGAAATAAGGAACGTACGTAAAACGGTCGGCCAGAAAACCTTGTCCGGCGCCTTTCCACTGCAACAGGAACATCACATTTACAAAAAAGAACGCGGTGCCAAATACTGCAATCCGGTTTTTGCGCGCTACCAACCAGGCAAACAGCCCAATCGCCGCCAAAAAACCAACCGGTCCGAATTTCATAATCAAGGGCAACGGCTTGGGGTACGGATACTGTGGCAACATCGGATACGGGATGAACAGCTTGTACAAATACACGCAAAACGAAGACGTACCGATAAAAATGCGGCTTATCCAGGTAAATTCCGTGATCTGGTCATCAAAGGATCCTTGTGCCGCCAACGTATTTATATTAATCCAGCCGAATACGCCGGCTAATATAAAGAACGGTATTTTTTCCAGCACCATTTTCGCATCAAAACGCCGCGCTACGAAATAATCGACCACCAACATGGAAAGAACCAGCGTGACCCCCTGCACTTTAGAGAAACAGGACAAGAGTGCCAAAACAAATGTCAGTACATAAAGTCCTGTTTTTCGACTGCTATCATTGGCCTTCAGGTACTTAAAGTAGGTCAATAAAGCGGCAAAAAAGAATAAACCGAACAACACGTCTTTGCGTTCGGTAGCCCAGGCGACCGATTCCACCCGCATTGGATGAATGCCAAATAGCAGTCCACCTACGAAAGCCCCCCAGTTTCCCATACCCATCGCCCATAAAACGCACATCGCAAAAAACACGGTCGCCAGGTGCAGCATTACATTGTCAAAGTGGATAAGATGCGGATCATAATCGCCGGCGATCTTTTTTTCGACTGCAAAAGTCAGAATCGGCAGTGGATTGTAGTTACCAATCACGGCACCTTTATCGATACTAAAAATATCCTTTACAATACCGCCGAATGGCTCGTAACCAATGCGCTCCAGGTTAGGATTTTCGGTGATGTTCGGTTCGTCGTCCCAATTGACGAAGTCATATTTAAAAGTAGGTAAAAAGCAGCAAAAGGTAATGGCCAGTACGGCCAGCACAAATTTCCAGCGGCCGCTACCGGCTGCTTCAGTAGACTTTACCATTGGTTTTTTAGCGGGGCGGTTGTCCGCTTCTACACGGGCTTGGGGCCTTTTAGCAGGGCCTGGTACGGGTCTTTTTGCCATTTGAAGATTCTTTTGACACTTGCGCCGACATGCAGTCAGCCTTGGATTGAAAAGGCAAAAGTAACAATTCAACTTAGTAAATGCAGCACTGCCTGCGCTAAACCTGTTTCAGTTGGTTCAACGGCAATTATCACCTCCGTTATACCCAGGTTTTGCAACGCCTGGGCCGTCGTATTGCCGATTGCTACGACGCGTTGTCCGGTCGCCAGCACATGGTGTTTGAAATAGGCTTGCGCGTTCATTGGACTGGTAAATACCAACACGACAGCGGAAATGGCCGGCACCGCTGCTACCGGTTGGTTATCATACACTTCCCAATGAATTCCCGCTACTGCATCGCCCAGCAGCAATTGCACGCTTTGCTGCGAGTTTCTGGCACCTGGAAACAATACGACTGGATACGTCGTACCGATCAATTTTTGAAAAAGGACCGCGGTAGATACCGGATCGCCGGTACCGATAAAATCGATTGGGTCGAAATAGCGGTGTAGCGCAGTAGCTGTAGCGGATCCAAGGGCGGCGATACGCACCCGGTCATTTTCGAACGTACTTTGCGGTTGTACATCCAATAAATAATGCACCGCATTTTTACTGGAAAAAAACACCCAATCGAATGCCGGCAATTGCCGGGGCGGGAGTGGTGCCAAAATGATCAATGGGGATCCTTGTACAATATGTCCATACGCCTGTAGTAGTTGTACGAACACCGGCGCTTCAAGCAAAGAACGACTGATAAATACGGTCATAAAACGAATAATAATATGGATGCGCTGCAAAAATGCGGAATCAAAAATTACAAGTGCCAAAAATCGCTATCTTGCCCGCCGAAAATATTCTTCAACCATCGTTTGTTACTATGAATTTATTTGCAAAAAAATCATTAAAAGTCTTGCTCGGCGAAGCCGCCGAAGAAGGGCAGGGTACTTTACGACGCCATTTGGGTGCATTTAACCTGGTTATGCTGGGTATTGGCGCTATCATTGGCGCAGGGCTGTTTGTTCGTACTGCCTCTGCTGCCGCCGAACATGCCGGCCCTGGTGTTACCCTTAGTTTTATTATCGCAGCGATCGGTTGTGCTTTTGCCGGGCTGTGTTATGCAGAATTTGCTTCCATGATCCCCATCTCTGGCAGCGCCTACACTTACTCTTACGCCACTATGGGCGAATTTGTTGCCTGGATAATCGGCTGGGACCTAGTCCTGGAATATGCGCTGGGTGCCGCAACGGTATCCATTGCCTGGTCAGAATACCTGAATAAACTTATTGAACAGTTTTTGGGTCCTGCTTACATGATTCCCTATCAGTGGTGCCACTCGCCTTTTCAGGCTTCGCCGGATGGCATTTCAGGCATTATGAATCTTCCAGCACTCTTCATTCTGCTTTTGCTGACCTTTATTCTAATTAGGGGTATTCAGGAATCCGCCTCGTTAAATGCGGTTATTGTGGTCGTAAAAGTACTGATTGTAATTTTATTGATTGTATTAGGCTGGTCATTTATCGTACCTGCCAATCACGAACCATTGATTCCTGCCGTTTCGACCTATACGAATTCGATGGGTATTACCCATAGTTTTGGGGGATGGGGCGGTATTTTGGCCGGTGCCGGGGTCGTATTTTTTGCTTTTATTGGCTTTGATGCGGTATCAACAGCTGCTCAGGAAACCAAAAGACCCAATCGCGATATGCCGATCGGTATATTAGGCTCGCTGGTAATTTGCACCATTTTGTATATCTTATTCAGCTACGTGCTCACTGGCATTGCACACTATACCGAATTTCGTACCGAAGGCTCCGAAGCATCCGTTGCGTTCGCTATCGGCAAGTATATGACCGGATACGGCTGGCTGGCTAAATTAGTGACGATTGCCATCCTCTTTGGTTTTTCATCCGTTATTCTGGTCATGTTGCTGGGCCAAAGTCGCGTATTCTATTCTATGTCGCGCGATGGTTTAGTCCCTAAAGTTTTCTCTGAAATACACCCACGTTTCCGCACACCGTGGAAATCCAACTGGCTGTTCTTTGCTTTCGTTGGATTATTTGCAGCATTTGTACCCGGCAGTATTGTGGGGGATATGACCAGTATCGGTACTTTATTTGCCTTTATGCTGGTATCTTTGGGCATTATCGTCATGCGCAAAAGCGATCCGAATGCCGACCGCCCTTTCAAAACACCATTGGTGCCGCTCGTGCCAATTTTGGGTGCTTTGGTCTGCGGCGCAATGATTTTTGGCTTAGGCTGGGAAAACTGGACGCGCCTGCTCATCTGGCTGGCCATTGGCCTGGTGATCTACTTTACTTATAGCCGCCATCACAGTAAAGTGCAGAAAAATTTGTAATCGGTGCGCACATAATTAACGCAACTAATACAAGAGATTTTCGGGGCATCCCCCTGAAAATCTCTTTTTTCGTAACTGATCAGGTTTATTACCATGACTGAACAAGACAACAAGTTTCAACGCTCGCTCGGCGTATTTGATGGTACCATGCTGGTAGCCGGCAGTATGATCGGGTCCGGTATTTTTATCGTCAGTGCCGATTGTGCCCGGGTCGTTGGCTCCGGCGGCTGGATGTTGCTGTTATGGCTGCTGACTGGAATGATTACCATTGTCGCGGCCCTGAGTTATGGAGAACTGGCCGGCATGATGCCAAAAGCGGGTGGACAGTTTGTCTATATTCAGCGGGCTTATGGGAATCTGCCAGCATTTTTATACGGCTGGACGGTGTTTATGGTCATTCAAACCGGCGTAATAGCGGCGGTCGCGGTCGCATTCGCTAAGTACACAGCCTACTTTTTTCCGGAGTTAAGCCCTGATAATGTGTTGTTTTCGTTGGGCAAGTTGAAAGTTTCAGCCAATCAAGTGTTTTCTGTGGCCATGATCTTGTTCCTGACGGCCGTCAACAGTCGGGGCATTCAACATGGCAAAGTGATCCAGGTCGTTTTTACTTCGGCAAAATTGCTGGCGTTGTTGGCACTGATTGTACTGGGACTGGCAATCGGTCTGAAAAGCGATGTCTTCAGTCAAAATCTACAAACATTCTGGCAGGCTTCCCAGACCGTACAAGTAGGCGAACAGTGGATTACCAGTCCGATTACCGGTCTGGCATTATTCATGGCGCTGGGCACTGCGATTATCGGCCCGCTTTTTTCAAGCGATGCCTGGAATAATGTAACGTTTATTGCCGGCGAAATGAAAAACCCGCGCCGCAATATTCCCTTAAGCCTGTTGTTCGGCACTTGTATTGTCACTGGACTTTATATCCTGGCCAATGTCGCTTACCTGGCACTTTTACCCGTAAAAGGCGATCCGAATGCCACCGATATTATGGGACAAGGGATTCAGTTTGCCGGAGGTGGTTCTGATCGCGTTGGTACCGCTGCGGCCTCTATGATTTTTGGCAGTGTCGCTTCGGCTTTCATGGCCGGGCTAATTATGGTTTCTACTTTTGGCTGCAACAATGGATTGATATTAGCGGGTGCCCGCGTTTATTATGCCATGGCCGACGCAGGCTTATTTTTTAAAAAAGCAGCTACTTTGAATAAACGCGGCGTACCTGGTTTCGCCCTGATCATTCAGGCAATCTGGGCAAGTTTGCTCTGTTTTTCCGGCACTTATGGAGATTTACTAGACTATGCTACCTTTGCATCGCTTATTTTTTATATGGTTACCATTGGCGGTGTGTTTATTTTACGAAGCAAAGAACCCGATGCCGAACGTCCTTACCGCGTAGTTGGGTATCCGGTAGTTCCGGCACTCTACATCCTTATAGCCGGCACGATTTGCACAATATTGCTCATAACTAAGCCACAAAATACCTGGGCAGGCGTGTTTATTGTACTTTTGGGAATTCCGGTCTATTTTTTGCAGCAAAGAAAAAAATAATTCGACGGGCCTTGTAAATGTCTATGTGCAAACGATTAGAAGTATTGTCAAGATAAGTTTCCTGTCTTCGGGCTTAATCCACACCGCTATAATTTTTTGTCATTTCATTCATACCCATTATGAATCGGTTTACTTTACTCTTTTTCCTATGGCTTGCGGGCCAAACCACTACGGCGCAAAACATATTTTGGGTAAATCCCAATCCGTGCACCAACAAACAGTTCTGTTTCAATCCAGGCGCTTGCAACCAGGCGACCATTATGATGACAGAGCCGGCGGTTACGCCCTGTTCCAATCAAAATATCAACTATTCCTACAAAATTGACTTGAATAACGACGGGAGTACGGATATTATGGAACAAAATGATACCCTGTTTGGTACTTTCAATAAGGGAACACATCGGGTCACCTGGAAAGCCACTGATGGATGCGCGCAATTAATTACCTGTAGTTATTTATTCACTATAAAAGATTGTCAGCCACCCAGTCTATTGTGTTTCAATGGATTGACGCAGGGTATTGACCTGCCTGAATGCGAGGCTACTTTCCCGGCCAAACAGTTTATTATCAATTATTCCGATAACTGTACGCCCACCAATCAAATCGAAGTGGCAATCCGCGAAGCGGGCACCGGAACTGGTTTCCCGACCAATGACAGCATAACATTTACAAAATGCCAGCAAGGCATCCGCTTCGTTGAAGTCTGGGTCCGGGATGGCAACGGCCTGATGAATTCCTGCAACAATTATGTGTTAGTACAACCCGGTACGGGTCAGTGTATCTGCGATAACGACGGCGATATTCACCTGTCAGGATGTGTACGTACCGTTAGTAACAAAAAACTTTCCAATTACCGGCTGAAAGCAACGGCCCAATCAACGGGTGGGCTGCCAATGCCCGTGACCAAATCTATCAATAAGATTGTTACGGACTCTTGTTTTGCCAATACCATAGCAGCCCTTCCTTATCCCGGGAATTATCAGGTAATCGTGCGGGGCGAACGGAATTCAAATACGATCAATGGGGTATCAACCTTTGATTTGGTACTGATGAGCAAACATATCCTGGGTGTTGAACAATTTACGAGTATGTATCAGTTATTGGCAGCTGACGTAAATGCCAGTAATACGGTCACTACATTTGACATTGTAGAAACACGCAAAATAGTGCTCGGTGTTTATGATAGTTTTCCAGCTGTTCCGTCTTGGCGTTTTATCCGGCCTTTAAGTAATCCCGCCAACCTGAATTTTCCTTTCGCCTCGGTAAAAGACACATTTCAATTAAATTTTAGTAACCTCTCCACTGATCTACAGTTTTCCGGACTCGATTTTATTGCCTTGAAAATGGGCGATGTCAATCTGAGTGTCGACCCATTTGGCGGCCCCGCAGAAGATCGGATGCCTCTAATCCTTACGGCTGCCGATAAAATGCTTTTGCCGGGACAAGAAATTGATATCCCGATTTATTTCAATCAATCGGCTGCGCTGAATGGCTGGCAAATCGGCTTGCGCACCGATCCTGACTATGTGCAAATAAAGGATGCTGATGGCATTGCTCCGGAAAATCTGTTCATCAGCGACGGTACATTCCGGGCCTTATGGTTTGACGCTAACCGGCAACTGTTCGATCAGGCTTCACCATTCATTACTTTAAAAGTAAAGGTGTTAAAACCGATCTTACTTTCCAAGGCATTGATCATGGATACACAGGCTCTTGTCTCCGAGGCGTACGATGCTGGTAACAACCGCCGGAGTTTGCAGCTGCAAATTGGTCGAAGTACGCTTTCTCCCGATGCCGCTTTTTTGCCGCCGCATCCTAATCCAACCTCCGGTGCCACAACGTTCGACTTCACACTGCAAACGCCAACGCCAGTTCAACTAACGATTTACAACCTGACTGGACAACAGGTCTACACGCTAAGTACTACACTGGAGACTGGCGCTCCTTCGATTGAAATTCCGGAAACGGTTTTATCAGAAAGTGGCATTTTCATTTGGCAGCTGAATCTGGCCGGTCAGATGGCCACTGGGAAGATCTGCCGGCAATAAGTCTTTTCTGCAACGCATCATTTTAGCCCTCTTTTTTTTCAAAAGTGTCTTTAAGAAAGCATTTTTGAAAAACGCCATACCACGTTTGAGGTACAAACGCAGTATTTCGGCATACCTGTACGTAAAATGGCAAGGTAATTGAATAGATGCAGCAGACGCAATTTCGTCGGTTACACTCCTCCCAAGATTAAAAACAGCAAAAGTAGCAGCACGTATAATTCTGTTGCTTAGTTAAAATAAGCAGCCTAAACAACTATTATTCGGTATTCGAGTTTATTTTGTGTAAAAAATTTGCACACTATCAGAAGTGTTATTATTTTTGCCCCCGAATTTAATTTCACCAACAGTAAAAAAGCGACTCGCATATCGGATAAAATTCTACTTCAACGTCATTACGCAGAATTTTCATTCATTCATCCGATATTCCATGCACATTAAAGCAATCTTCGTCGCCCTTTTACTGGCATTTTCTGCCGCCACTACTGCCACTGCCCAGATTTATCATAAACTGGGGTTCACTTTCGGCAGCAATTACTCCTCACTCAGTTCTGACCTGTTCACCACATCTGCCGGCCGCCTCGGTTTCGCCGCAGGCTGCTCTTTTGTAGTTGGCATAAACGATCACCTGGAATTAAATCAGGAGATCGCTTTCGTACAGCGTGGCGCTTCGGCCAAAGCGGTCTACTTTATGCCGGAAGAAAGTGCCGACATCCGTGCATACGATTATAATTACAATTCATTTGAAGCAGCAATTTTTGCCGGTTTCCAGCCGTCCAAAACCTTTCCGGTAAAGATTCAGGCTGGTGGCTATTTTGGCACCCATGCGCACAATCTCAATCGCAATAATCGCGATTTGTTTGTCGGCGACTACAACGACATCAATAACGCTACGCCCGCCGCCGATCTCAACGATGCTTTCTCTGGTGTAGATTTTGGTCCGGCCGTAGGTCTGACTGCCGGCGACGGTCGCTTCCGCGCTAATATCCGATATTATCAGGGGGTTCGCAATTTGTACAACAACTTGGATTTTGTGCCAACTGGTCATAACATCCGTACCAGTTCCCTGCGCCTGACCCTGACTTATTTCCTGAAATAAACTTTTGCAGCACATCCGCAAAAAGGGCGATCACTTTTAAAAGTGATCGCCCTTTTCTGATTCAATACGCAGAATGTCAGTTCATCGCGTCCACATCCAGCACCACTTCTAATAATAAGCGCAGGTCTTCATAGTGTTCGCGCACCATTTCATAGCCGACATTTGACGAGAAAAGAGCAGGCTCGAGCAGGTCTTTATCCTGGGTCAAAGCCAGGTAGATTTTGTCGCCAATGATGGAAAAATAGATTTCTTTATCCCGGTTGATACTTTGAAATCGCTGGCGTATATCCAGAATTTTACGCTGCATTTCTTCCGAAATTACATCTTTCACCCGCACTTGGGGCGTGGCATACGTATCAAAAAACGCTTCAAATTCCGGCAACAAATTATCCCGCACCCGCCGGCCGCCATCCAGGTGAAAAGCACGCTCGCTCCGGCTCAGGTATTTGCGGTAGGCATCGGGCAATACCAGCAGCCCGCCGTGCATATCCCAGCGCTGATAGTCGCCAATGAGAAAAATGCCGCGAAATACATAATCGAGCCGGTTCCGGGCGGGTGAAAACTCCCGGATGGTCAGCTCACATAATTCAAAAGGCGTTTCCCGCACTTGTCCGCGTATCAGGTCTTCCCCGGCATAATCATCGGCGGTTGTAAATATTTTACTTTCCAGGAATTGCTTTTTTTCGATAAATCCCTTGGCAGCGTACTTTTCAAAAGAAAAGTTCACATCATTGTCAATAAAATCCAGCAGTAATTCCACGATCCGGGGCTTGAACTCCTGAAAAAAGACCCGAACCCGAAACGCAAGATAAGCGATCCATGAACCCGTGGGAATCAGTAGTAACAAAGTGATAAAAAATATGCCGATAAAGAACTGCAGGGCAACTACGCCCATCAGCAACAAAACCGATAACGCCAACAACCGGATCAGCCGGCGCCGGCGCAATTCCATGTGCAATAACTCCGGATGGATACTCTGGTTATAAAAAAGGCGGAAATCTTGGTAGGCATTCACGGCGAAGATGGACGGTAGACGGTGGACGAAATTGGATAGGGTGGTTTAAATGATTTACTGCTTGATAAATCCTTGCTCAATGCTGCCGCTGTCAGAAATGAAACGTATGCTGTAAATACCTGGCAACCATGAACTTACACTAAATTCTAGCGCAAATGGCCCCGCTTTTTGATTTGGTTCCTGCCATAATATCCTGGGCGCTTCCTGGTTGGCAAGCCCGTTTGCAATAACGCAAACGGGCCCTTTCGCAGGCACCTCCAATGACATCATTACCGAATCCCTGGCCGGATTCGGCGCGATATGCGGTAATTGTCCTGCCATTTCATGGCATTGGAAATCTGGCGTGGTAAAGGAATAAATTGTTTCGGCGGTTTTTTCACAGGTATTTTTTACGGTTAATATGGCCTGGTATTGCGTATTTGCTTGTATCGGATGCAGGGTTTGTGTCGCATTTTGGAGGGTATAAAAACAAAACTTGCCGACCGGGCCGCCTTGCCATTCTGTGCGGTAAAACGGAACCGTATCCAGTGGGTTTCCTATTGCCTGAATGGACAACTGATATGCATCATCATTGATCGACGCGGCGCCTTGCAAACAAAAAAAACAGTCGGTTGCGGTTAATTCCAACGGTAACGTACCCAAAATTGGCTCGGGCGGAGGACAGTCACCACCGATCTGCACAAAGTATTCACAGGGATACCGGGTACTTAATGTCGTCATCATCTTCTCGATCTGGCAGGCAGTGATGGCATTTTGCGAAGGATTATAACCCATAAAATTGTTGTAGATATTATTGCTGTCGCAACAAGGCGAGATCTGACATTTGACCCCGCTGCACCAGTCGCTGCCAGCCGGCAATAATTCACCACATGGCCATCTGCTTTCTTTCATATCGTAAAAATCGCCATCGCAATTTTTATCCCAATTAAAACCGTCATCCGGCGTATCGGCGCAACCATCGCCGCTAAAGGTATGCGCCAAAGAAAGCGCATGGCCAATTTCATGCAAAATCAACGTGGCAGAAGGGTAACCAATGAGTATGCCGGGGCCAAAAGTTTCCGCTTCGCCGGAAGCGCCACCAGTATGCCGGCTGTAATAGATGTTAATACCCGGAGGCGCATATTTTCCATACTTATTTTCGTAGTCGCGCCAGCTTTGCTGATCACGAAATTTTTTATCGCAATGTACCAAAACGGCTCCGAGGGCAAAACGCAAAGGCACACAAGGGGCTGTTGTTGCATACATTCCACCCGGTAATTTTTGTGGATGGTTATTTTCCAGCAACTGATTTATTTCATAGACCATACGCTCGGCAATGCCGTGGTTGAAACGCTGGTTATCTTCCGCGTAAGCACCTTCCTGCGGCCAGTCAGCAGCAATATTATTGACATCAAACGAACCGGTACAATTATCATTTACAAACAAGTGAAAATTCAGCCGCACGTACACCGGTGTACAATTGGCAATGACTTCTTGCACGTCAAAACACGGTGGAGCGGTAGTGATTTGCCGAATTGTTGCCGTATCGGTACGTACATCCCGAAAAACTTCCCGTTGCACGGTCGCAACTTGCATTAAACTTATAAGCGTCGCAAATACAAACATCCCGGGATTGCGAATTTAAGGAAAGTCATGGCCGATTATTTTTACAAACTATTCATTAGCAACAATTTATAAAAACACCTTTACTGAGCCAGATTAAATCGTATCCAGTCCAGGTTTGTAACCGCCTGCGATGGGAAATTTTCATTTTTTGTGACAAAATACAAATCGTGAAAATGGCCGTCGGCGTGGGCAGTAATGGGTAATTCAGCTTCGGAAAAGGTCATTTTACCCGCTTTATTACCCGCCACTTGGGCTTTTCCCAGCAGCGTGCCTTTGGGATTATCCAGCCGGATCTCCAGCCAACCGCCATTACATGGATAACGTCGGTCGCCCAGCCCTACTCCTACGGAGACCGACATCATGCCCGTCAGGTCAACGTGTTTGAACACTACAAAACTATTGTGTTTCATGTCGCGTAACACCACCGTATCCCCATCGAAGGGTCGGTAGTTGATGATACCTTTGGAAAGGCTATCTGCCTGTTCGGCCTGTTGAAAGGCTGGACGCAGCGCAATGGCCTCATCCCCGGCAAGCGAGGCTTGGGTCAGGCTACCCTGATCCTGATAGGTAGCCCTAAAAATATAGGTGCCGGGAAATGCCTTCTTGGTCTTACTTTCGGAAGGCGGCGTCACCAGCGCGTATTGTCCTTGCAAAGGCAGCGACTGTTTCGGTTTTACTTCTGCGCCCAGCGAAAGAATCCACCGGATCATTTCACCTACATTCTCGGCGGAAAGTTGCGGATGAGCGCTCATCACTACTTCCCCCCAATTGCCGGCGCCGCCTTTAATTACTTTGGTGGAAAGGTTGCGCACTGCAAACGCATCGCCTTTGTAACGCGACGAAATGGCCTGATAAGACGGACCGTTGACCTTGCGATCTATGGCATGGCAGGTTTTACAGTCGGACCGATCGATCAGGATTTTACCTTTGGAATACTCTGCCTGCTGCATCGCAGCCTGGTGGCCCTGCGCGATACTGGTAATGTCAAAACCTGTCTCCAGGTAATCAATGGTAGTAGCAACTGCCGATGGTGCAATCGTGCCTTTTTCCAGCGAACCATCTTCCCGGTCGCTCACCCGGACGGCATAATTAAGCAACGTACCCGGTTTGTAAAAACTGCGATTCATTCCGTTAAAATCCCAGGCGACCTGTGGCGGTTCATTTCCTACGCTTATTTTTTGTTTGGCAATTTTTGAAACCCCTGACTCGTCCGTCACTTTTAACGTTACCTCGTACGTGCCAGACGTCTGATAAGTATGAGAAATACTATCCAACGGATTCTTTTTCAGCATTTTATGCGGGCCGCTGAGACTTGCTAAAGCGGTTTGGCGCAAATCTTTCTGAATCCATGGTTCAGACTGGTCGCCAAAATTTAGTTCGTAGGTCAAACGGTCATTGTCATAATCCTTGGTTTTGGTCGCCGTGAAAATAACCGTCAAGGGAGCGGCACCGGCAATTTTACTAGCTTGCAAGGACGGTATCGGCGGACGATTGCCGCGGACATAATCTACCCGGCTAAGCCGCGCGTCGGGGTTGGACGAAAACCACTGGGTACCATACTCCAATACCCAGATAGCGCCACTTTTATCCACGATCATATCCATCGGACGTGAAAAGCGGACGCTGTCGGCAAAGGGTTCCATGCGGCTAAAGTTACCCATTGAATCTACGGTAATTGCCATCATCCACCCGCGCATCCAGTCATACGTTATCAATTTTCCATTGTAATAATCCGGCAGGCGCGTTGCCGCTGGATATTTGTCGCAGTAATAGGTTGGGCCAGCCATGGCATTCCGGCCGCCATTGCCCACCAAAGGAAATTCCGGGGAATTGCCATAAGGATACCAGATAAATGCCGGTTGAGCCGGAGGTAGATTGCGGGAACCGGTGTTATTCGGGCTATTGTTGATCGGATGTAAGGGATCGAAGGTAGGGCCGGTTCTTTTACTCACAAAATCGTAGTCGTGATAGGGTTTATTATCGCCCACAAAATAGGGCCAGCCAAAATAGCCGGCTGCCCGGGCACGATTGACTTCATCATGGCCTGCCGGTCCACGAGTCGTATCCGGTTCGCCGGCATCCGGACCGACCTCGCCCCAGAAAAGCAGGTTGCGGCGGCTATCGATGGAAATTCGATAGGGGTTGCGACAGCCCATTACATAAATCTCCGGTCGGCCCGAAAATGCACCACTGGTGGTTTGTTGGGCATAGTTACTTCCCGTAGTGCGGTTAACTACCACGTCGTTCTGGGTAAATAAATTGCCCCCCAGGCAGATGTAGGATCCATCGTCTAAAGGCTTGATTCGCAATATTTTACCGCGTAAATCATTGGTATTCCCCGAAGACTTTTGCGCATCCCAGGGACTGCGACCTTTACTTTCATCCATGGGTGCATATCCTTCGGACGCAAACGGGTTGGTGTTATCACCGGTAGAAAGGTATAAATTTCCTTTTTCATCAAATTCAATGCAGCCACCCGTATGACAACATTCCTGGCGCTGCACATTGACCTGTAGCATTACTTTTTCAGATGCCCGGTCCAGTGTGTCATTGACAAATACGAATCGCGATAAGTTATTGAGCGATTCGTTGCCTACTGGCGAGTAATAAAGATAAATCCAATGATTTTTTTGCCAGTTCGGATCAATCGCCAGACCCATTAATCCATCTTCAAACTCCGAATGCACGGGCATTTTATAGACTACATTCAATAAACCGGTGGCCGGGTCGAACAATTTAATCGCGCCACGCCGCTCGATCAGCATTACTTTGCCATCGGGGAACATATCCAGTTCCATCGGCTCTGTCAATTCATCCGCGAGTACCGTCTTGACAAAGCGGGTTGGATCCGGCGCTTCCGGGGTGCGTAACGCCGTGTAATTCAGGCGTTTGTTTTTACCAATGACGTATTTCAACCCGCCGGCCAGATGTTGCAGGAAAAGTGGTTCGCTGTAAGATTCTTTGGTATGGCCTAATGCAGTATAAAAAGCGCGCCCCCCGTCATATTCATGGTACCAGGCCATCGGATGTGGATTGCCATTGGTTCCACCTTGGTAGGTTGTCTCATCAATGGTGATCAATACGTTGATTTTGGGATTTATATTTTTGAAATTATACCACTCGTCCTTGCGCTTCCATTCATTGGGCAAACCTTTGGTAGATGGATGGTCATGGTTTTCGACATGCAATACTGCTTCGGGTTGGCCGGCTGGATGGCTGGTAAAATATGCACCCACCAAACCCCCATACCAGGTCCACCCGTATTCCGTATCCGAAGCAGCGTGGATGCCCATAAAACCGCCGCCTGCCTGGATATAGCGTTCAAAATCAGACTCTTGCGATGGATTGAGCACATCGCCCGTTGTGCAGAGAAATACTACGGCAGCATAGCGTTTGAGGTTTTTCTCATTAAAATCTGCTGCATCCTCCGTGCTATCCATCATAATCGTATGTTCATCGCACAACTTGCGCAATGCTGTCATAGCCGTGGGAATGCAATCGTGCCGATATCCTTCGGTCTTGGAAAAAACGAGAATGCGAGCCGGGATATCGTGGCTATTGCAACGTTGAAACAGGAAAATTACACTGCAAAGAGCGATACAAAAAAATGCGCGGAGGGCAAGACCTTTCATATTTGCTTTAATTTTTAAGTGCGAAGATGAAACATAATTTGTAATTTATTGTCCAGTACAAGATCGTTTCAGAATCAATGTGTCGTTTCATCCAACTTTCTACTTAAATTTTTTCTAATGAAAAAACTGGTTTTCCTATTTGCGCTCTCTGTCGCCACGGTGGTGAGCGGTCATTCGCAGACCTTTACCTTAAAAAGTAAAGACATTGGTGGCCAAGCCACCAAAAAGCAGGAATTTTCCGGATTCGGTTGTACTGGTGAAAATATTTCACCCCAACTCTCCTGGGAAAATCTGCCGGCCGGTACCAAAAGTATCGCCATCACGATGTATGACCCCGACGCACCAACCGGTGCTGGTTTTTGGCACTGGGTCGCATTTGATATTCCAGCCACAGCTAAAGAACTGGTATCCAATGCTGGTAACGTAGCCAAAAATCTTGCCCCAGCCGGTACGGTCCAAAGCCCGACCAGTTTTGGTGCCACGGGTTATGGCGGACCTTGTCCTCCGGAAGGGCACGGTATCCACACCTACATTTTTACGATTTACGCACTTAAAACGGAAAAACTAGGGCTGGATAATAATACCAACCCGGAATTAGTAGGCTTTAATCTTTGGGCAAATACCCTTGAAAAAGCATCTATTGTTATGTATTACAAAAGATAACACATAATACCTAACAATAATAGGGGGCGGAAGTAATTGTACTGCTAAGACTTCCGCTCCCCTTTTTTACTATTAATCACAACTGCGTTTTTTGCCGCACCAGAATTGCTGAACCTTCGGCCATAAAAACGGAGGCGGGTGGAACGGATAACACTTCCACAAATTCCGGCCCATACAACCCTTTAATATCCATTTGAATATCGTAATCCAACACCTCGTACACGTCCCAACGCGGATGTTCCACTGCGTATTCATTGGTTCGTTGGGGTCCTACTTTGGCATACCCAAAATAGTGTTCCGTAATAAACTCCGCCTCGCTGCCTGCGCGTAGTGTACTTGGAAGCGGGGCTGTTACGACTGAAATATGATTATGCGGGCCATTGCGGCGTTGCCAATCGTACCGCACGGTTCCATTTTTTTCGGTAAATTTCCACGAATGCTGCATCTTACAAGTGGTGTAATTTTCACCGTAAATGGTATTGGCCACCCAGGAAATAGCAGGTTTAGGCACAATTTCACTAATGAAAACTACCCCGCGTTTCCACACACCTGCATCGAACCGGCGGACATAAAAACGTAAATTTACTTCTTCAAAATCCTGGTGCCAAGCAATTGGAATGCCTAACACCCTGGTTTTCAGAAACATAAATCCGACCATGCTGGCATAACAGTTGCCATTCCAAAGATCTATTTCGGTGCCGTACGGCAAATAAGGTTCCAGGATGGCCGGTGGAACAATGTAGTTTGCCATAATAAGCTTGCGCCACTCAGCTGATAAAAAAATGCGCTTCATATTAAATAGTTACCCATTTCTGGGCGCTTTTACCGCTTTCAATTACTTTTTCGATAAAACGCATGCCACGAACGCCATCTTGTACGCTTGGAAAATCCGTATAGATTGGATCCGGTGTGGTGCCTTCCATCCGTGCACGGACACAGATGGCTACGTTGCGATAAATATTGGCAAAAGCCTCCAGATAACCTTCCGGATGTCCGGCCGGGATGCGTGTATGCGCCTGCGCTTCCGGATACAAGTTTCCGGATCCGGTACGGTAAATTTGCACCGGTTTATCCAACCATTTGACTAACAATGTATTAGGTTCCATTTGCCGCCATTCGAGACCGCCTTTTTCGCCATAAATACGGATATTCAGGTTGTTCTCCTCGCCGGCTGCAATCTGGCTGGCATGCAGGATACCTTTTGCGCCTTTCTCAAAATGCAACAGTACATTGCCATCGTCGTCCAGCATGCGGCCTTCTACAAATGTGCTGATATCAGCGCACAGCGCCGTAATTTTTAAGCCGGAGATGTATTCCGCCAGATTTTCGGCATGGGTGCCGATATCTCCCATCGCGCCGGCAATGCCACTTCGCGTCGGGTCGGTTCGCCAATCTGCCTGTTTATTGCCCGAAGCTTCCAGGTTGGTACTCAGCCAGCCTTGCGGATATTCTACCACGATTTTCCGGATTGCGCCAATCTCGCCATGGCGAATCATTTGGCGCGCCTGCTTGACCATCGGATAGCCGGTATAATTGTGGGTCAATGCGAAAATCAGTCCGGTTTCGGCTACTATTTTTTCCAGTTCCAGGGCTTCCGTCAAATTAAAAGCCAGCGGTTTATCACACACAACGTGAAATCCATTTTCCAACGCCATTTTAGTCGGCGCAAAATGCACATGGTTGGGCGTTACCACACTCACTATTTGCATACGTTTTTCTGCCGGTAGCAATTTCTCGGCATTGATCATTTCCGCAAACGAAGCATAACTTCGCTCCGGTGGCAGCGACAATAAAGCGCCAGACGCTTTGGATTTTGCGGCATCACTGCTAAATGCCCCACAGACAAGTTCAATCTCTCCATCCAAAGCAGCGGCCATACGGTGAACACCCCCGATGAAGGCGCCGATTCCGCCGCCAACCATCCCCATGCGTATTTTTTGTTTCATGCTGGAAAAATATTTGTTTTAAAAAAAGATATTTGTTTTAAAAGTGCACTTGGGAACGATAGAATTTCAAAATGAAGGCGAAAATGAAAAAATAATTTGGAGTATTGCAAAAAATGCCTCATTATTGGGCTCATATCCATAAAATAAGTTGGGTTGATTATTATCTGATTAATATTCAACCATTTATCTGCTATCGCTGTCCTCTATGTCTACTCGCGTTGTCCCTTACTTGCGACTCCTTGTGTCGTTTGCGCTTGGTATTTTTTTCGGTGCCTGGTTTGATAGGCCGGTTATTGGCCTTGAATATTGCTTGCTTCTGGGCGGAATATTAACGCCAATACTGGCAATATTAAAATTTGGCTACCGGTATCGCTGGATTTTTGGCGTTTTTGCTTCCCTTTTATTGTTTGGTTTTGGGTTCTGGTATACCGTTCATCACAATGAACTGCGCCAGCTCCGGCATTTCTCGACAAAAGTACCGGCTATGCACTACTTCGTCGGTACTATTTACGAGGCACCAGTTCCTGGCGCACGATTAAAAATTCCCGTACAGGTAGAAGCAGTGGGTATATCACCCGATTCTTTAGCATTTGCCTCGGGTAATTTACTTATTTTTCTCGAAAGCGACGACGACAGTATCCCCTTTCACTATGGCGATCGCATTGCCATACGGGCGACGGCTCGACCAAATGGGCCGCCCGTCAATCCGTATGCGTTTGATTACGCGCATTATTTACACTTTCAAAATATTCATTTTCAGGCATTTGCAAAAAAGGATTCGGTCTTATTGCTTTCACAAAATCACGGTTATACGCTGTGGCGTATGGCTTTTGCTTATCGCGATCAATTGCTGGCCTTGCTGCGCCGCCACTTTCCAACGCAAGATGAATATGCAGTAGCCTCGGCGTTACTGGTCGGTTACAAAGAGGATTTATCCGATGACCTGCGCACTGCTTATGCGGAAACCGGTTCGATGCACGCATTGGCAGTATCAGGCTCGCATGTCAGTATGTTATATGCCGGACTGCTTTTTTTATTGCGAAAATTACCGCTGCGCGGCCGACGCGGTCGAATGCTGGAAACGCTCCTCGTATTTTGTGTGATCTGGGCATTCACCTTTCTGACCGGTGCTACAGCGTCGGTTTTGCGGGCGTCGGTTATGTTCAGTGTTTATCTGGTGGGGCAATCGGTCCTCGGTCGGAATGCTTCTGTCTGGAATGTACTTGGCGCATCTGCTTTTGGACTTTTGCTCTACAACCCCTATTTTTTATTTGATGCCGGTTTTCAACTGTCTTATGCTGCCGTAGCCGGGATGGTCTTTTTTTATCCCCATTTTTACAAATTATCACCCACGCTGCCTAAATGGGCCGATGCGGCCTGGCAAATGGTGCTGGTCGGATGTACCGCTCAACTGGGCACTTTACCACTCTCGCTCTATTATTTTCACCAGTTTCCGATCTATTTCTGGCTATCTGGCTGGTTTGTCATTCTGGGCGGGGCAGTTATTCTGGGTGGCGGCGCAGCTTTAATCGTATTAGATTTGATCTGGCCGCAGGCAGGGGAATGGTTGGGAACCGCACTTTATTGGATGGTTTGGTGCATGAATAAAATCATTGTCTGGATCCAGGAACTTCCCGGAAGTGTCATAAGCGGCGTATGGATCACTGCCTGGGTATCCGTGTGTTTGTACGTCGTGGTCGGATTATTGGGCGCGGCGATGGCGCGTCAGAAATCCTGGCACCTGTTTACAGCAGCAAGTATTATGTTATGCCTTGGCGTCTATCGCAATATGCGCCGTGCGGAAGAACGCGTGCAGCACCAGGCTGTTATTTACAGTATCAATAAATATAGTTTAATGGATTTCTTTGATGGGCAATCGGTCGTTGCTATTTCAGATTCGCTATCGCGCAAACAGTTGTCGTTTACGGCTGATGCAAACCGTTGGGCTGGTGGATTACATTCATTAACAACACTTTATGCTGGCATTGATACCAATTTTACTACCGGAAATATATGGTATAGCCCACCGTTCATACAGTATTTTGATAAAAAAATAGCGGTTGTTGATAATGCAAAGTGGATGAATACCGATGCAAATGTCCACATCGCCGTTGATATTTTAGTTCTCCAAAAAAATCCGCCTATTACGGTTGCCGCCTGCCGCCAGCGTTTCCCCCATGCCCTGGTCATTTTTGACGCATCAAATACGTGGAAACAAATCGCCCGCTGGAAAGCAGAATGTATCGCCGCAGGCTGGCCGTATTATGACGTGCGCGAGCAGGGCGCTTATGTCCTGCAATGGTAAAAGACCCTTACTGAAATCTATCCCTCTATCCTTAAAATATTTAGTATGAAAAGGTTCATTATCAACACATTATACTTTTCACGTGCGGAACGCAATGGTTTTGTAGTTTTGGTACTCGTTTGTGCCATCGTATTTGCGGCACCGGAGATGCTCCGGTATTTACAGCCAAAAACGCAAACTGATTTTGCTCCGTTTCAGGCGGATGTAGCAATTTTCCGGAAGGCGATGCCTGCTGACAAAGCACCCGATGTTGCCGGTGCACCATTCTTATTTGATCCGAATGTTGCTTCGCTGGAAGACTTTGTGCGTTTGGGTCTTTCTGAAAAAGTGGCCGGTACCATTTGTAATTATCGCAATAAAGGCGGAAAATTTCGCAAATCGGAAGATTTTCAAAAAATATGGAGTTTGCCTGCTGCCGACTATGAGCGGCTTTTACCCTTTATCAAGCTGGGTGATGCGGCATCTGCTTCCCGTTTTGAACAAAATTTTGAGCACGATAAAGCAGCCAAAATCCCCGTACAACGCTTCAATTTTGATCCGAACACAGCTTTAGAGGCTGATTTTCAACAACTTGGATTGCCTAAACGCACCATTAAAGGTATTTTGAACTATCGATCAAAAGGTGGAAAATTCAAAGTCAAGGAAGACTTTGCGAAAATATATTCGCTGGAGGAGCTAGATTACACCCGACTTGCACCTTACATCACCATCACTTCCGTAACAGCTGCGAATTTCGCGCCGCGCCCAGCCACCTATAGCACGGGCAGTGATAACAGGCCAAAGTATACCCGCGCAGCAAGTGTAGTAGACATCAATCGATCAGCGATGGAAGACTGGCTTGCATTGCCTGGCATTGGTGATAAACGCGCGCAGCAAATTATCCGCTTCCGGGAGTCGCTCGGTGGATTTCTGTCGATTGAACAAGTCGGTGAAATGTACGGTTTACCCGATAGCATTTTTCAAGCCATCAAACCGATGCTTAATATAGCCGCACCCGATGTGCGTAAAATTAATCTCAATACTGTGTCGTTAGAAAATCTGGATATTCATCCTTATTTTTCCAAAAAGCAAGCGACATTAGTGGTGAATTATCGCGATCAACACGGCTCTTTTGAATCTATAAACGATGTAATGAAAGCGATTCCTTACGCCGATAAAAACTGGTTCGAGAAGGTCCGTCCTTACCTAGCAGTACACTAATTAATTTAAAACATTCAAAATCATTGTCTTATGCAAAAAATGTTCTTACTAATCGCCGCATTACTGGTACTGCAATGCGCATCAGCCCAAACCGTCACCGGCATCTGGAAAACCGTAGACGATGCGAGTGGAGAGGCCAAGAGTCAGGTTGAGTTATACGAATTCAGCGGTAAAATGTATGGCAAAGTATTGAAAACGCTGCGACCCAATGCCGCGCAAATTTGTACCAGCTGCCCCGACGAACGCAAAAATCAACCGATCGTAGGCATGATTATTTTGATTGACCTGGTTTTAAAAGAGGGTATGTGGCAATCGGGAAACATCCTTGATCCGGAAAAAGGCAAATGGTATGGTTGTAAAGTCTGGCTCAAAGATGGTGATCCAAATACATTGGTGGTACGCGGTTCTCTGGGCCCATTCTACCGTACACAGTACTGGAGTCGGGTACGGTAGTGATAAAAATCGGCTGTTCTGAAAAAATTTTGCGCCAATACTTGCGCGGCAAGAGGAACCGTCGTATTTTTGCATCGCTTTTTAGAGCATTGGGTCATGGTGTAATGGTAACACAGAAGTTTTTGGTACTTTTATTCAGGGTTCGAGTCCTTGTGACCCAACAAGATTTAAACGCAATCGTTTGTTAATCAAGCGGTTGCGTTTTTTATTTTGGCACGTTGGGTAGTTTTATGGGTAGATTGGGAGGTTTGATAGCCGCAAAAGGCAATTTTTTTGTTGCTGTCGAAAGTTACCCCTGCTTACTTCCTTTTCTTTCCCGCCCCGCCAAACATCGGCGCAGTATATTGCTCATACAACCCAAACAAAAACTCAATCCGCCCCAACTCATTCGGGAACGCTTGCGGACGGTAGCACAGATCAACCGCTTTATCTAAGGCTTGGTGTGCTTTCACCAAATCGGGCGGCATGGTTAAGGGGCCATACAAATCGGCAAGGCTACTGCCGGGGTACTTGGCTCGTACATCTAAAACACTTTGGGCGGCATCTTCGACTTTTTTCTTTTGGGCGTCGGTGGGAGTGAGGGGAAAAGGGTAGTTGTTGTAAACCACCTCATTTGAGTAACGGAAATCGCTTTTTATGCGTCCACAAGTATACTTTATCCAAACCATGTGCATCTCTGACATCAATTGGCCGAAATGATACAAAGAGGCATTTGCCACAAAAAGGCAACTATCGCTTGCAATTTGGTCTTTTTGGAAAAAGCCTAGTGGAATATATTTTCGGTTTTCAGATGAATGCCTGGGAATTAATACGAACGCTGTATCGGGTTGCCTATTTTCTCCAAAAAGGGTTGGAAAAGCGGCTAATTTTTTAGTTACTTCTCGGTTGCTTTCGCCCCTTATTCTTTTCACTTGTTCTACCCGTTCTGATATCAATTTCATCCGTTTCAAATCTTGCGGCTGAATACCAACCAACCAAAGACACCAACGATTTTCCCCGTTCAAAAACTCCCTTGCACTCAAAAGGGGTTTAATCCATTTTTCGGCTTCCGGCTCTTGCTTTACAAGCGACTCTTTTTCTTCATCGGTGAGTAAAAAGTATCCACCGTCGTTAGGCATACTTCCAAATGAAATATTGGGAACGGTTGAAATTGGGGTTCTACGCTTAACAACAACTACATCGTTACCTTCCACCAAATATGGATTGACATTTTTGACTTTTCTCTCCGTCGGTTCACCTTTGATATGCTCATAGTCGAAAATCCGTTTTTCGGTAGTGTCAAAGTTTGCAAAACCAATGATAACACAATGCACGGCCGCATTCCCCTTTGCTTCATTGCTCCAACTGAAAGTGCGGTGCGCAAAGTGTATTTTCACTTTGTAAAAGTTAAACAACACACTCCAGAGTACCCCCACTTGCTCGCCCTGCGATATGCTATTTGTACTTACAAATGCTACTTTTGTTTTGGTGTTTTGGATGTATTGCGCCGCTTTCAAATACCATGCTGCTACATAGTCCAAAACTCCCGCCCCTTGTACTCCATTGAAAACCAAGTCCATGTCGGCTTTTTGCTGTTCATTTTGAAGTTGTTTGCCAATGAACGGCGGGTTTCCCAAAATGTAGTCAAAGAAGCCATCCTTAGACGAACTTCCCGAAAGTTTTAAACTTTCGAGAAGTTCGGAATCTCCTGAAAAAAGTTTGACCTGCTTGGTAAACACATTGAGTGTATGGTAATGCGCTTCGGCTTCATTGACTTGGATCACATTCACTTCATCGGCGCTGATATTATAGGTAATACTACTGCGAATTGCCAGCCAATCCACCCGTAAGGCATTGCCGTGTACAATTTTAGCCGCTTTAGTCAGTGGCAGGCGCACGAAATATTGGCCAAACTCAGTGGAAACCTTCATGTTCATTTGGTGGTCAATCAACCACATGGCGACTTCGGCAACTAAGGCCGGAAACTCATCGTATTCAATCCCGGCAAATTGGTCAACATCCACGCGAAGGATTTCCCGGACATCCAAAAAACCTTGCCCGCCTTTGTTCAGTTCGCGCAGGATTAGTAATTCCAGTTCGCGCAGTTCCCGATAAGCAATAATCAGGAAATTGCCACAACCGCAAGCAGGGTCGAGAAAGTGCAGGGCTGCAATTTTAGTATGTAGTTCATTTAGCCGGTTGCGGTTGCCTTTGGCTTTCTCAAAGTCGGCATATAAGTCATCTAAGAAAAGCGGCCTAATCACTTTCTGAATGTTCTTTTCAGAGGTGTAGTGCGCTCCCAGGTTGCGGCGCTCTTTGGGATTCATTACCGCCTGAAACATCGAACCGAAAATGGCCGGCGAAATTGCGCCCCAGTCCAAACTGCAGGCCTCTAAAAGCATTTCCCGCATTTTACTGTCGAATGCCGCGGGCAACAAGTTTTCAGCAAATAGTTTGCCGTTGGCGTACGGAAATTGCGTCAAAGCCTCATCCAGGTTTTTCAGCCGTTTGTCTTTGGGCGTATTGAGTGTGTTAAAAATGGAAGACAGGTGCATTGCCAGATCGCTACCGTCGGACTTGGTGTGCAGGTCAATGTATTGCCGGAAAATATCCTTTTCAAAGATGCTTGTATCTTCCGCAAACAGGCAAAAAAGCAGCCGCACCAAATAGCGTTCGAGGTCGTGGCCCGTATAGCCGATTTCCTCTAAACTGTCGTGTAGTCGCCCCATCAATTCGGCGGCTTTGATATTGACCGGGTCCTCTTCTTTGTAGGTCCGCTTTTGATAACCGGCAATGAAGCCAAATAGATGCACCTGGTTTACGAAGTCCGACAATTCAAATTCAGTGATCGTGCCGGTATCCAGGTCGTACAATCGAAAGCGTTGAAAATCTGAAACGAGTATGTATTTGGGTAAGTCAATATCTTTTAATCCTGGAAAATAGTCTTTTGCCTGTTGGTAAGCTTTGTCTAAATCTTTGCCCCTTGACTTGTGTTCGACTAAAATAACGCCTTTCCAAAGCAGATCAATAAAGCCCTGTTTATTGCCGGTCTTGCGGACGGCTGTCTCAAAAGTGGCCACCCGGCGGCGGGCAATGTCGAACACGTTAAAGAAGTCATCCCAAAAGGTTTTGGCCTCTGCATCTTCGCTGCTGTCATTTTCGTACTCTTTGGCAAAGGCAGCAGCGCGGGTTTTGATTTCATTCCAACTTATGGGCATAGAGGTGGGCAAATAGTAGGTGAAAGCGTAAGCAAATGTATCTCTTTTTGGCCGCTCTTGGTCGATATAAATTGTGAAGTTGCGTCAACCTTTTTTGCTAATACGCACTAAACTAGCATATTACATCTTCCGTAAAATAGCCACCCCACCCCCGCCCGGCGCCATTTTGAAAGTCAATGGGTCTCCCTTGCGCAGATGCGTAACGGTTCGCCGGTAGTCTTGGGCATTGCGGCCGGCATTGGGGCCGTCGGCAAAAATTTCAATTTCGTAAGAACCCTCCGGTAAAAAATCCGTGCGCACCGTCAAATCGCGGGCCGTCCAATCCGTCATCGCGCCGATATACCATAAACCATTCTCGCCCTGACGCGCAATCGCTATATAATCGGATACTTTCCCGTCGAGCGCGACTGTCTGTTCCCAGGTCGCCGGTACTTGGGCGAGAAACTGAAGGCATTCCGGCTCTTTTGTATAATTGGTCGGACTATCCGCCAACATTTGCAAGGGGCTTTCAAAAACGACATATTTTGCCAGTTCGTGACAGCGTGTTCCCAAAGAAGCGGGGCTATTCCAGGAAGGTGCCCAGTCGCTCAACTGACTATTGAGCATGGCACCCGGCGTATAATCCATCGGCCCGGCCACTTGGCGCGTGAAGGGAAGCGTTAAATTATGTTCCGGCCCGATGCGTTTTTCCGTGTCCCATTTGCAGTTCTCCATACCGTACACGCCTTCAAAACTTAACACATTAGGCCAGGTTCTTTGCAAACCAGCCGGCTTATGCGCACCATGAAAATCGCAAAGCAGTTGATTTTTTGCGGCTTTCTCGGCCATGCGCCAGTAAAAGTTGACACATTCCTGGTCATCGCGCTGCATAAAATCAATTTTCAACCCTTTTACACCCCATTTTTTCAAATTCGGCAACAATACCTCAAACTGATGATCGATAGAAGTCCAGGTAGCCCAAAGGATCAGACCGATATTTTTCTGGCGCGCATACTGTGCGAGCGCATCCATATCGACAGCTGGATTAACCTGCATCAGATCTCCCGGAGTCGACCAGCCTTCATCCAGGATGATATAGGACAAATTATTTTTTGCCGCGAAATCAACAAAATACTGGTAGGAGGCGGTGTTTACGCCGGCCTGAAAATTAACCCCCGACAAATTGAGGTTGTTCCACCAATCCCACGCTACTTTTCCGGGTTTGATCCATGCGGTGTTTTTAATACGACTGGATTCTGCCAACAACCACGGCATTTGGTTGGTCAATAAATCGGCATCTTTTTCGGCTACTAAAAAGAGCCGCCACGGGTAGGTGCGAGTTCCTTTGGTTTTGGCAAGGTAGGCTTCTCGATCAGTTACAAAAATATCGCGATCGGAAGATTCCAGGGTATACTTTGGGCAACGCGGAAACGTCCCGCGCAGGTTGCCATTTTTTCCAGCCGTACCCATCACCCATAAACCTGGATAATCCTGCAAATCTGTTTCCGTCAACAATATTTTAGCACGCTCCGTCGATTGCACCAAAACCGGTAAACTGGCGAGGTTATTTTCCCCAATCTGGCCGGGTGAAAAAGATTTAAAAATGCGTTCATTGTGTGAATAAAACCCGTCTTCCTCCGGGAAAAAAATAGTCTGACATGCCGCAGGTCGAAGAGTTACTGTTTCATTTATTACCGTTACGACATCGCTATAGTTTGTAAAAAATCGGTACGCGATACCTTCATTATAGGCCCGAAAAGCAACGCCCCAATTATCTTTACAATTGATAATCAGTTCGTTATAACGCTCTTCAATAGTAGCACTCTTTTGATGAATGTATGGCTGTACGGTTTGCCGTACTGAATCGCGCAACACCGAAAGCACAGTTGGTTTATTGCCCAACGTACCGTACCCTGCTAAAGTAAGCGCTAACGGAGCAGGTTGTGTAATCGACTCATTTTGTAGATTGAGTTGCCAGGTCAGTACAGGAGCAGTACTCAGTTCTAACCGCAAGCGGCCATCTGGTGATGTTAATTGATAGGTTTGTGCCGGAAGCAGCGCTGGAATTATCAACAGCAAGAAGAGAAAGAAAGGACGCAAGAACATACGAAGAAAGTTTGCGTCAAAAATGGGGTATGCTGCGGTATTTTTACTACTTTGTACAGCATTATTTAAGGGTAAATGAGCAATAGAAAAATTACAAATCCAAAGCTCCGAACTCCCGAAAATGCCCGTTCATGCGAATACGCTCTTTGGTGCGCTCCATGTTTTCAATAACCGGCAGTGCCTGACTCAAATGGGTCAGCAAATATTCCTGCCGTTCAAATTCGGTCTCCAGGGTTAATAACTCATACTCATCCTCTGTCGAAAGCCCGATACCATGTGCTACCTGATAAGAATAAGGTTGCGGTAAATCGGGATCGAACTTGAGCGGTGCATTCAAGATCTTATATAGTTGTGCAATCACTTCAATGAGTTCGGCGCGGACTCCCGGCGCTTCGTCCGGAGTAGGGTATATTTCTACAGAGCCACCTGCATATAATTTATCGGGCATCGGATTCTCAAAATCCAGGATTCGAAAAACCCGAAGGCCACGTGTACGGATATCTAAACTTCCATCATCGTAACGGGTCACAATTTCGGTTACTTCCATTTCGGTTCCGTAGCCCTTCAATGCATTGTCTAAAACCGTTGGAATGCCAAAAGGCGTATTTTCAGCCAGGCAATCAGCAATCAGATCACGGTAGCGCGGCTCAAAAATATGCAGGTTCACCTTTTCGCCAGGGTAGGCGACGATATTAAGTGGGAAGAGGGGTAGATAAGACGACATAAGTGCTGCAAATTAGGCATATATGGTAGATGCTAAACATCTAAGTGTCGACTGAAACGATTTTTACAAGCGTTTGGTTGTAAAAATTGCTACAAATCAATTTGCAGCCGGACGGGACAATGATCGGAATGTACCACGTCCATCATTTGACGAACGCTAATTATCTTTTCGCGCATCTCTTCACTAACAGATTGATAATCAATGCGCCAGCCTTTATTATTACCACGCGCACCCGCTCTAAAACTCCACCAGCTGTACTCCACCAGTTCGGGGTTTTTATATCGGAATGCGTCCGTAAAGCCACTTTCCAGCCATCGAGTCATCCAAGCACGTTCGTCCGGTAAAAAACCGCTGCTGTTTTTATTGCCTTTTGGATCGTGGATATCGATCTCCTGGTGTGCTATATTATAATCGCCTAATACAATCAGATTGGGACGCTCTTTTTTCAGGT
The DNA here is from genome assembly GCA_038203695.1 of Chitinophagales bacterium. GTDB lineage: Bacteria > Bacteroidota > Bacteroidia > Chitinophagales > Saprospiraceae > M3007. The sequence continues at coordinate 7,353 of JBBRDQ010000002.1, read as the reverse complement.
TTTCAACCCAGACCAAAAAATCTTCCAAAAATTCCATTTTGAAAGTTTGGCGTGCATCCCCAGTTGTACCGGAAGGAAAATAACAATTGAGCAGGGTCCAGTCGCCATAATCGGTGCGTAGTATCCGGCCTTCGCGATCATATTTTTCGATACCGCAACCGATCACAATTTTGTCCGGTGCGATTTTAGAAAACGTCGCTACCCCACTATAGCCCTTTTTTTCAGCAGAATGCAGGATACTATGGTACCCCATCGCTTCCAATTCAAGCAGCCCAACATCGCTGGCATTTGCCTTGATTTCCTGTACGCATAAAATATCAGGTTGCTCGACGGCGATCCATTGCCACAGTCCTTTCGAAATTGCGGAACGGATACCGTTTAGATTGTATGAAATAATGGAGGTCATAATTTAGCCAACGTACGTTCCGACCGATTCACCCAACACAATGCGGCGAAGATTATCGGGTTGATTGATATCAAAAACAATGATCGGCATATTATTTTCCTGGCACAGCGTAAAGGCTGTCATGTCCATCACTTCTAAGCCCATGCTAATTACTTTGGCGAAGGTGAGTTTGTCAAACTTTACTGCCAATGGATCTTTTTCCGGGTCGGCCGTGTAAATTCCATCTACGCGCGTGCCTTTTAAGATGACGTCGGCCTTAATTTCATTGGCCCGCAAGGCAGCGGCACTATCCGTAGTAAAATATGGATTGCCGGTTCCTGCGGCACAGATAACAACCCGTTTTTTTTCCAGGTGTCGAATCGCCCGTCGCCGGATATAGGGTTCAGCGACGTTTTCCATTTTCAACGCAGTCATCAGTCGCGTATAAACACCGATACTTTCAAGGGCACTTTGTAGCGCGAGGCCGTTGATAACTGTAGCCAGCATACCCATATAATCACCCGTAACATCTTCGATACCCGTACCGTCGGCTTGGATACCGCGAAAAATATTTCCGCCACCGATCACGACTGCCACTTCGGCACCCATCTCCTGTAACTCCTTGATTTGATGCGCATAATGTTGTAACATTTCTGCCGTGATCCCAAATTTTTGCTTACCCATCAGGCTTTCGCCAGAGAGTTTAAGCAGTATGCGTTTATATTTAAGTTTGCCCGTCATTGTATTGAAAATCTTAACCGATTGGAAAATATCGCTATAAAAAAACAGCGGTTGCAAAGTTCGAAAAAAGCGTCGATTGCGATCGCCTTTCCGTGCGCTGTTTTGTAATGCTTAACTTTTGTGCGCACAAAAAAGCGCCCCGCCGGAAAATACCAACGGGGCGCTTTTTACGCAATTGCTTTTTTAGACGAAACCTCCTTTAAGAATGCGTCCAGTATTTCATTAAACTCTTCCGGCTTTTCCATCATCGGTGCGTGACCACAATGATCCAGAAAAAAGAGTTGGGAATTCTCGATTAACTCATGAAATTTTTCACCGACAAAAGGCGGGGTTACGGCATCCTGTTTTCCCCAGATCAATAACGTGGGTGCCTTGATATTTTTTAACTTATCACCGAGGTTATGGCGGACCGCAGATTTTGAAGTGGCCACGACACGAATGGCCTTATTCCGGTCATTGACAATACTGAATACCTCGTCCACCAATTCTTTGGACGCGACAGTAGGGTCGTAAAAAGTAGCGGCCGTTTTTTCGCGAATGTATTCGTAATCGCCCCGACGTGGAAAGGTGCTTCCGAATGCACTTTCGAATAATCCGGAGCTCCCAGTCAATGTAATGGATGCAATCTTATCGGGTTGGGCCAGGGCAAATAAAATACCCACATGTCCACCCAATGAATTGCCCAGGATATGCACTTTATCATATCCCTTGTACGCGACAAATTTGATCACCGAGTCGACCAGGCCGGTTACCGAAACTTCAAAAATTGGCAGTTCGTAAATTGGCAGAATAGGTACAACAACATTATAGGTACCCGAAAAACGTTTAATGATGTCCTGAAAATTGCTCAATGCGCCAAATAGACCATGTAAAAGCATCAGTGTTTCACCTGGCGTGCCCGATTCGACGTACTTAAATCCATTTTCTTCTTTAATTATTGCAGCGGTCATTCTTTTGATTTAGGTTGCGATTGGCAAAAGTAGGAAAAAAAACGAACTTCGTTTGAAAAAACCAGACCTAATCCGGCATTAGTTGGATAACGCGTTGACAGTATGCTTTTTTGAAAATTGATAATTAACAAATAATACTGCGCTCAACAATACTACTGCGCCAGACTGGTGTGCTACGCCCAGATCAACTGGAATTTTACCATTGCAACTGATAAGTGTAACGATGCCCAATACAATTTGCAGCGCCAAGGCAGCCAGCAATAAACGGTTTCCCAAACGCAAGGCGGATGTAATTTGTTTTTGAGAAATTTTCCAGACAAAGTAAATGACCAACGCCGTCAGCACATATGCGGTATTCCGATGCAAAAATTGAATCAGGGTAGCCATGAAAGGATTGCTGTCGTAATGGATCATACTCCCGGTCGACCACATGGAGGCATCAAAAAGTATATCCGGAAAATAAGTACCGTGCATAGATGGCCAGGTAGGATAGACCAGACCTGCTTTAGTACCGGACATCATGGCGCCCAAAGCGATCTGTATGTATGAAAGGAATAACAGACCACGGGCAAAACGTCGCATCGGTTGGTTGGCAGGTGCGGAGGGCTCCGGGCGATAGGCCACAAAAATAGTCCACAACAGATAACTGAATATGACCATACCCATCGTGAGGTGCAAGGTGAGGTTATACGCATTAACCCATGGGCGCTCCCGCAGCCCGCTGGCTACCATAATCCATCCGAAGAAACCTTCAAGACCGGCTAACCCTACCACTGTCAACAATTTAGGTAATAACCGGCGCGACAACATACCCCGCCAAAGAAACCACCCGAATGGTACAACGAAAACAAAAAACATCAACCGGGCCCAAAGCCGATGAAAGTATTCCCAGAAAAAAATAAACTTGAACGCATCCAGCGACATTCCCTGGTTGATCTTTTGATACTGCGGCGTTTGCTGATACAATTCAAATTGCACTTGCCATTCCGGTTCGTTTAATGGCGGTAATGCGCCGGTCACGATTTCCCATTTGGTAATGCTTAATCCACTTCCGGTGAGCCGCGTTACGCCGCCGATGAAAATTTGCAGGAAGATCATCACCAGTCCGGTGACCAGCCACCATTTTACGGCGCGCGGTACTTGAGCGTCGGTTACATATTTGAACATACTTGCTGAGTTTTTTTGATTTATAGTTTGAAAGCAGCCTTTCAAAACATGAAACAAATGTATGGAACCTATATTTGCACATTTACTAACTTTCTTTTTAATGGTGTTTAATTAAATAGATTTTAAATTAAAAATCAGTGCCCATCATAAGGAGTGTTAGCTTGTTGGGAACCGCGTAACTGGAGATAATTTTTTCTTCACCAAGAAAAGTTACCCGCTTTACACACATTGGTACACTCTTGTAATCAACCGATTAGCTATATTCTCCACACCATTGTTGGTTTAAACCGGGGCTTGGTTGTTCACTTTTTCAACGCTATAGTCGAGTGTGAACTGTGATGGTATAAAGCAAGGGTTATCCTATACCCCCGTGCATTGAATGGGTTTGTAATGACCTTGGGTCTTTAATTTGTGGGATGCGGTGGATGAAATCTACAGTTCTAAACACTTGATTCGTCGCAGGCATAAAATGAAAGGTGCTGTTTGTTAAGCATATATAAAGTGTTTAAATTTATAATGTTTATAAGATTGCATACAATTTGTATTGTTTGTTGTCAATGTAGTAGCGGTTGATTTTTAATAATTATTCAATGGTAAGCGTATGTATGGTGAAGTCAGTTGCCTCACTTTTAGTGTACCATGTGGAAGACATCTTTATACAGCAGTTAGGCATATTGTATAATACCATTTCAGTATTGTTCCACGTGGAACAATACTGAAATGGTATTGCTATTAATAATTGTTCATTAACCACGTTTTGAAATCTTGATACTCGTTATCCATTGGAACAGACGTTTTAGTTTGATGTTGTAGATCGGCTAACCGTTGCGGAATTTCGATCTTAGTTCCGATGATTCGCTCAACGTCTTCCAAGAACTTTGCTGGGTGTGCAGTTTCAAGAATGATGCCGATGCTGTTTGTATCGTCTTTTTCTTTCCAGGCCTTCCAGGCAAGATAGCCAACTGCGCCATGCGGATCTAAAAGATAGTTATTATCTTTTTTTACAGACTGCATGATTGCTGCGGTCTCCTCATCTGAAAAAGCAAAACCGGTAATGTTTTCTTTCATATTGTTCCACGTGGAACTATACAAATCTAACATTCTGGCAAAATTGGAAGGGTTGCCTACATCCATTGCATTGGAAAGCGTGCGGGTAGAAGGGCGTGGAGTATATGTGCCATTCTGAAGATAAGCCGGCACAACATCGTTTTGATTAGTGGCAGCAATGAAATGATGTATTGGTAAGCCCATACGCTGCGCAAAAAGCCCGGCAGTGAGATTGCCGAAGTTGCCGGAGGGTACGGCAAAAACTACCGGCCGGTGAAGATGATGTACCTGTTTATAGGCTTCAAAATAATAAAAGGTCTGTGGAATTAATCGGGAGATATTGATGCTGTTCGCCGAACTCAAGCGGATATTATTCGTTACTTCCCGATCCAGAAACGCTTTTTTTACCAGTGCCTGGCAATCATCAAAAGTGCCGTTGATTTCTAGGGCGGCAATATTATGTCCAAGCGTCGTTAGTTGTTTTTCCTGCAAAGGGCTCACTTTCCCCGATGGATATAAAATGACCACTTCAATACCAGGAATTTGAAAAAATCCGGCAGCGACAGCGCCACCAGTATCGCCGGAAGTTGCTACCAAGATAACCAGGTTTTGGTTTTCTTTCTGATTAAAATGCGACATAGTTGCCGCCATAAATCGAGCGCCAAAATCTTTAAACGCCAAGGATGGGCCATGGAAAAGTTCCAGTGCATACGTGTCAGGATCAATGGATACGACCGGCGCGGGAAAATAAAGGGCTTGCTCAATAATCGCATTGATATCGGTCGGATCGATACTATCATGCAGTAAATGCCGGGAGATCGTTTTAGCAATATCTTGAAAGGAAAAATTAGGCAAGTTTTCCAGAAATGATTGCGGTAGGGCAGGTATATCAACCGGCATGTAAAGGCCATTGTCGTCAGGAAGCCCTTTGAAAATAGCAGTTTTGAAATCGGTTCGAAGGGTCGGGTCGTTCGTGCTGTAAAGTTGCATGGTGTGTTTTGATGTATCCAGATTTATTTCGGAATAGTTTTGAGTTGTTGTTCTATTTCGAAAAGGCGAATTTTTTTAATCGAGTCAACTAATAAAGGAAGCGTTGTTTTTTGGGCGGCCAAACAAACACTATCTAATTCGATTAGGCTTACCTTAATTTGGGCATTTGAAATGGAATCGATACGTTCCCGTGTGTCAGCATCCAAGGGTGTATTCGAATTTTGGCAGGCAGCGAGCAGGAGCATGCTACAGCAAATCGTACATAAGAAGCAGTGGCGCATAGATTCAGGTGTTATTGTCATTTGCAAAAGTAGAGCGATTTGTGGCAAGTTTATACGCTTGAGCAAAGGCATTTCTTTAATTTTGCACCACGATGAAAATAGTAATAATTGGCGGTGGCGCTGCGGGATTTTTTGCCGCTATTACTTGTGCGGAGGCTAACCCAGCCGCAGAAGTAATTATATTTGAACGCGGTAAATCCGTGCTGGAAAAGGTACGCATTAGTGGCGGGGGTCGTTGCAATGTTACCCATGCCTGTTTTGATCCCAGAGAACTCATTAAATATTATCCCCGGGGAAGTCGGGAATTATTGGGTCCATTTATGCAGTTTGGCCCGGCGGATACCGTGGAATGGTTTGCACAACGTGGGGTTGCCTTAAAAGAAGAGGCCGATGGCCGGATGTTTCCCGTTACCGACAACTCAGAAAGTATCGTGCAGTGTCTGTTGTACGCAGCGCAAAAGGCAAAAGTGTCTATTCGGACAAGTACTCGGGTAGAACAAATATTGCAGGTAGGGCAGGGATGGCAGCTACAACTGGCAGGTCAATCTACCGGGCTTTCCTGTGCTAAAGTAATGATTGCCACTGGGAGCAGTACAAGTATCTGGGAAATACTCAGTAAGGCAGGGCATACAATTATTTCCCCGGTCCCTTCACTTTTTACCTTTAATACGAAGGATGCAAGATTGCGAGATTTGTCAGGTCTATCGGTTGCCAACGCGCGGGTACAAGTAGCGGGTACAAAACTTATGGCAGAAGGGCCCTTACTAATCACGCATTGGGGACTGAGTGGGCCGGCTATTCTGCGGCTTTCTGCCTGGGGAGCCCGTGATTTGCATACGCTTGATCATAAATTTGAACTGTTGGTCAATTGGATATCCAGCACAGAAAAAGAAGTTCTGGAGGTTTTCAATGTGATGAAAGTAGCCCATGGTAAGAAAACAGTTTTTGCCAATGCACAGTTTGGGATGCCGCAACGCCTCTGGCAGCATCTGGTCATGGCAGTGAATATTATAGAAACGGAACGATGGGCTGATGTAAATAAGGGAACTATCCAAAATCTAACGGGCCAGATAGTTGCAGGCAGATTTCAAATCACGGGGAAAAGCACCTTCAAGGAAGAATTCGTCACTGCCGGTGGCGTAGACCTAAAAGAGATCAATTTTAAAAATTTTTCCAGTCGGATACTTCCCCATTTATTCTTGGCCGGAGAAGTCCTGAATGTCGACGCAATAACCGGCGGGTTTAATTTTCAGGCTGCCTGGACGGGGGGGCGACTGGCCGGATTAGCCATGGCCAAAGAGCCTAGCACCTGATTCTAGGCAACCTGGTATTTACCGCACAATGTTCCCCGTGGAACATTGTGCGGTAAATGCGTGCGCGTTTAGGGTCTTACCGGCTCTAAATATAATTCGATTTCAAAAACCGGCACTTCTGTTACCACTTCGATATCAATATTCACATTGATATCATCTACCCAATTATCGCTTCGCAGGGCAAAATAATAAGTTCCTTCCAATGGCGACGCCCGACGCTGTGCATCTACGCTTACGCCGTGTTGATACAAATAGGAAGTATAGTCTTCGTTCGTGGAAAATTTCGTCCAATTATCCCAATCGACGATCGCATATTCTACATCTTCACCAGCAGTCGATACCGTCATATCAATGGCCATCCCCAAGGCAAAAGCCCCCAAAGCCGTCTCCGGTTCTACACCAAGCAACTTTGCCCCTCCGATGTGTAAGGCCGAAGTTAGTTTTTCGGCATCTCTTCTTCGGGCTTCGGCTGCAGCCTG
>JBBRDQ010000001.1:0-88990 GCA_038203695.1 Chitinophagales bacterium | reverse complement strand
TAATCTGTGGGTTTCGATAACTGCCCACTTCTTTATTAATGGGTACCAGGTAGTGGGTCAATACCTGTACCAGGTCAATAATTGGGGTATCGACCTGGAAAAAGACGTACACATCCCCTGGTACACTGGGCTGCTTTCGGCGCTGGCCGTGGCGGCGATTATATATTACTATTCGAAGTGGCAAAAGGGACGACCCTTACGCACCGTTGCCGATAAGCACGAATAGTTTAATTACCGCACCACCACCTGTTGCCCCACTACCCTGCCGCCCGGCAAGCGCAATTGTGCGGAGTAAATACCGGCAGGAAGTATTTGCTGCAATTGCACCGGAGTCATACCCGATGCCGGGTGCTCCAGCCGGGTTTGCAGGACGGTCACGCCGCGCTCGTCGTACAAGTCGATGTTTACAAAATCAAAATCGCAGGCGTCGATATCCAGATACAACCCGCTGCGGGTGCTGGAAGCACGCAGACGCACGGTACATCCGGCCGGCAGATCGTGCGTGGCAACGGTATTTTCAAACGTTGCCGTCGCCCAGTCGCCATGCTGTATTTCCGCCAATTGGGCCGCCGCTGCCAGTGTAGCCTTCGTCACATTGGCCATAAACGTAAAGTTTAGTTTATTTTCAAACGTATCCTGCGGCGTATGGTAACATTCATTGCGAAAATTGGCACCGTCGGTGAGCATCAACGCTTTATAGCCGCCAACCCAGAAAGGCGCATGATCGCTGCGCAGCAGATCGGGCGCCAATTGGCCATTTCCAGGAACATTTAAGGTAATCACCTTTAAATCAGGTACATACGCACTAGCAGCATTGGCAAAAATAAGAGCGATTGGTTGCGAATTGGTATTGCCGACATTGGTGATAAAATCACCGCGATACTGGTTGTTCACTACCGCAGCATTGGCATCGGGGAACAGAAGGTTAAAACCTGAAGGCAATGTCTGGGAATTTGGCGCTTCGGAATAGTAACCGATCATTTCAAAATTGAAGACGCCTTCGATCTGATCGCCTGCCGGGATACCGTTCGATACATATTGCGTGCTGCCGACCAAGCCCGCTTCCTCCAAGTCAAAACCGATAAAACGCAGGGTCTTTTTGGTGGGATAACGACTCAGCAACCGGGTAATTTCCATCATACCGACGGTACCGCTGCCATTATCGTCGGCACCCGGAGCATTGCCTACTGTATCGTAGTGCGCATCGACAACAACCACTTTTTCCGCAGCTGATGTCCCGCGTACCGTACCTATAATATTTCTGCCGGTCGTATTGCTGTACGAAAATATTTGCTCTTCCAGATGTAAGTGATTGCTGGTAAACAAACTACGCAAAGAGTCGCGGGTTTCATTCAAATGAGCGAGGCCGGAAATGCGGTGGCGAACCCCTTCGATAAATTGCAGGTCGGACTTCAGGCGCAGGCTGTCTACCGCATTGACTAATTGCTGCAGATCGAAAGGTTGTTTATCGTCGGCTACTACACGTACGGTAAAAGCGCCCACACTCCCGGCAAGCGGCGTTACATCGCAGGTGATCGTCTGTCCCGTACCGGATGTGACAGGGAAGCCAATATTTCCAGTCGCAGGCAGCGTGAGGCTGTACGTCTTCCCGGCATTGTCAGAAAAAGCCACACTGATATCCAACAGGTCATTTTCAGGGTCGGTCACATCGTACGTGATGGTGAGTATCTTGGTAGCCCAATTGACCGAAGTGGCCAGGTTGCTCAAGGCCGGTGGCTGGTTTTGAGCGGACAGAAAACACGGGAATGCTATGAAAAGCAGTAAAAAGCGCATACGGAATTATTTAAGGCGCAAGGTAAAAAGTTTATATTTCACGATAAGTTAATCTTGCCATTTCCTGAAAAAATTACCACGCAGAGCGGGTGCGGAAGTGCGCTAAAAACACAAAAGGCGCGCCGTCGGCGCGCCCCTCGTAACAAACAAAACCAACTAAAAACCTGCTTTTTTTTCGTTACGATCTCGATCATGGAGTCCACGACTGAAATCATGGCTGAAAAACAAGTATTAAACGGCAGGCGTGGTTGAAACGCTGCTACGCTTTGAAAAAAAATTTAATCGAGCCGATTTAATTTGCCGTCGCTGTCCAAAACGATGTAACTTTCATCAAAACCCCAGCCCAGCAACTTGTTGTGTGCGGCGGTAGTTGCATTTAAATCGCCCAGATTTCCCAACAACAAAATGGTCATCCCATTTCTGGCCGGGCGTTTTTCCAGGGTGCCGCCGATTCCGGAAAGGCGCTCCTCATCAAAGGCATCTGGATTGGAAAGTGCCGCCAGGCGAATGTAATACTTCGGCCCAGTGGGCGCGACAGGAGAAGTGGCACCGGTGCGTTTTTTCTGCGCAGCGGGTGTGCTGTATTGTGCCGGTGCCGGCGCAGCAGGTGTCGGCGCGTTGATCAGGAAAGGCTGTACGTTTTCATCCGTAGCCTTTTCCGTTACAATAATAGCATCGGTAAAACCACGCTTTACGGCTTCGTTTTGCGAGAATTCCGCTTCGCTGTAATTGCTCCACACGCCCAGGCGCATTTTCTGCGAATTATTCTCGGTTTTAGCATAAAAATTACCTAAACCCGCCAGTTTGCTCACATAATCGCCAACTGGAACAGATTTTCCGGTCGCAAACGAGCCTACTTGTACCGCATACCGGATATCGGAATTGCCGGCAGGAATACCTTTTGAACTGGTCGTAGTGGTAGTTGGCGCGCTGTATTGCGCCGGTGTCACCACGAGACCTGATTGTTCGCCAATAATAAGACCGGTATCCGCGCCACGTTCTTCTGTCACGAAGGCGCCTTTAAATTTGGCATTTTTATTGACTTTTTTCAGCACATCCTGCGCTTCCTCTTTTTCCTGGAAAATACCGAGCCGCACTTTATGCGCGCCGTTTTCTTCTTTTGTATACAGGTTGCCGTATGCTGCAAGCGACTCGTATTTCTGCAGTTTCGTGTCGGTTAAAGCATTGGGTTCAGCCGCCAGCTGGATGGAGTACCCGTTAAACTCAGCCGGGGTCACTTTTTCCACGGGTTGCTTGAACTGGATAGATGATGTAGTAGGCGTGCTATAAGCGGTTGGCCGCACCGGCGTTGGGGTCGTTCCCGGTTGGCGGTAGGCAGACAATAACACCGGGGCGATCTTATTATTTGTCCCGGTCAGCACCGGGCGCGTTTTGACGACTTGTTCCAAATAACCTTCCCTGGAATAAGTTACGTCATAGACCGTGCGCGGGGTCATCATAACCGAGTATTTTCCATCAAAATCAGTACTGGTCTGAATAGTTTTACCGGTTTCTGTAGCACTAAATTCGACGATTACCTGATAGAGTGGTGCCTGGGTATAGCTGTCGAGCACCAAACCGGTGAACTCCTGACGGGTATCCTTCCCAATACGCAGCAGAATGTTGTTTTTGCCGTAGGTCTCCAGGTCTACTACATTTTCCAGGTAACCTTGTTTTGCCAGGGTTGCAGTGCACTGCACATAGGGCGAAGCTGGACTAAAGTAAACTTTGCCGCTGGCGTCGGTGAGATTGATTGGGCCGCCGCAACTGGAAAGGTCGACGGTAACCCCTGCCACTGGCCGGCCGGAATCATCGCTGACATAGAGGTAAAGCGGTCCGCCCAGCCCTGCATCCGCTACCGGTTGCGGGGTATATGCCTTCGTGGTACGGGTGCTGTATTGTGCAGGTACCTGCGTTGTCGGAGTGGTAGTCGATGGTACTGCTGCCATTGGCGTGCCGTCGTCGCGTTTTTTAATCACCTGATAAATATCTTCATTGCCACGGCCGCCGGGGCGGTTGCTGGTCAGGTAGCCTGTTTTCAGGGTCGCGTTGAAAATGAACCCGTAATCGTCGCGCGAAGAATTGATGCCAGGGCCCAAATGATATATGTTGGTAACCGTTTCGCCGTTCATTTCCGCCCGAAAAACATCCAGACCACCCAAGCCGCGGTGCCAGTCGGAAGAAAAGAAGAGATTCAAACCATCGTAAAATGGTGTGACTTCATTGCCGGGCGTATTCAAAGCAGCGCCAAGGTTGCGTGGCATGCCCCAGCCGGCTCCGGTCCATGTACAGACGTACAGATCCCAGCCGCCGTATCCTTCCGGATTATTGGAGGCGAAATACAAGGTGTTGCCATCGGGCGATAACGCGGGAAACCCAGTCGCATAACTGGATCCATTGTAAGGGAACATCCGCTCGTTCGTCCATGCGCCATTTACTACATCGGCGGTATAAAGGCTCATTTCCAGCCCTTTCTCCGCAATCTGGCGGGTGCCATCGATAAATTTGTTGCGGCTGTACACCACCCGTGTACCATCGGCGGAGTACGTTACCGGACCCTGGTTAGGCGTATTTTGCAGTTCACTTTTGTAAAATGCCGGTTTTTCGAGAAAACCCGTTTGTGTATTGCGCTGCGTAACGAACAGTTGATTGGTCGCGCTGGTGCTCCAGTCATTGCCTGATTTTCCTTCATTCTTCCGTCCCATATCGGTCCGCGCGGAATTGAACACAAGCCGGTTTCCTAGAAAGGCCGGTGCGAAATCAGCCGCTGGACTATTGATAAACGATTCATTTTTAGTGGCGTACAGCGACTCTTTCCCGCCGGTTTTTCGCGCGTAATCACACATTTCAACAAAGTGCCGACCGACCAGTTCATTATCGGACTGGTACACCGAAAACCACTTTTTCGCGCCTTCATAATCGCCCGTTTGCATGAGCGCCTGTCCGTAATGCAGCAAAACATCCGGTTCGGCTACACTTTGATAGGCTGCTTTGGAGTACCATTCCAAAGCAGCTTCGGGTTGGTTCAATTGAAAATAACAATCGGCAATCCTGGCCAGCGCATGCCCGTTGTTGGGCTCTTTTTTCAGCACTTTCTGGTAATTGCTCATCGCCAGATTGTAGACGTACAGGTCGAATTGTTTATCAGCCTTTTGAAGATCTTCTGCAACAGTAGAAGATTGGGCGATCAGCAGTTGGGCAGCAAAAAATGCCACCAAAAGCAACCCGGCACGAAGGTTCGTGTTCATAGCAGGTATAGTTTTGAAAATTGAATGACAAAATGTAGATGAACGTCTCGCCGTATCGCTGGGAACGATACAACAGCCCAAGTTCCTGGCAAAAGCGCGTGATAAACTGCTTTTATGCCGAACTTAGTATAAATAATAGTGGAGAGACTACATTTTGTAGCAGGGACGACACAAAAGTAGGAGGTTTTGCAATACAATAGGGATTTTTTTATTGGAGTAGTCGCATTTGTAGTCCTTCGTCTATTGAAAAGAACTGTTTCTCCGAAAAGAGCAACCATTTTCGGCGTTGCGCGCACATTTGAGCATAAATAATCTTCTCTATGATCAATCTTTTGCTGGCGGTCTCGTCCGAAGCCCTGCGCACCTTGCGGTCTAACCCGCTCAATACGTTTCTTTCCACTCTCGGTATCGTTATTGGTGTCGGCGCATTGGTTTCCATCCTGGCACTGGGCGATGGCATGGAGCGTTTTGGACGCGAACAGGTTTCTTCCACCACCAATCTGGCCTCCATGATCGTAACCACGCCGACACAGGAAGATGTAGACGGTTTGCAAATGCGTAAAGCGGTCGTCCGGCCGATTACCTTGGGACACGTCGCCGCCATCGACACATTATTGGAAAAGAACGCAAAAATCAGTCTGGAATGGAGCAAACGCGATTTTTTACAACTCGTCGGCGATACCCTGCGCAAACCGGCCATTATCAATGCTTCGCTGGCGGAAACGTTTGATGAAAAACGCATTATGCAGTATGGCCGGCCCTATAACGCCGAAGATTTCAACCGGAAAGACCCGGTAATTGTGCTAAATCATACCCTTGCCGCCCGCTTTGTGCGCGATAGCAATCTGGCGCCCCTCTTAAATCGCCAACTGGCTTTCGGGACGCGGAAATTGACCATTATTGGCATTCTGGCGAAGAAAGAAAAAGAAGATACACCGCAGGCAGCGGTTCCCATCTATGTGCTGGACAGCTTGGAATACCACCAAGACCCGCCGACAATGATTATTACCGCGCAAAAAGTAGAGGAGTTGCCGGCTATGAAAACTAAACTGGAGCAGTGGATGGATGCGCATATCCCCGGCGGAAAGGGCAATTACACCATTATTACCAATGATTTTCGGCTGGAACAACTCCGTCAGGCCATTATGGTCTTTAAAATTGTGATGGGCATGATCGTCGGAATTGCCATTCTGGTCGGTGGTATCGGCGTTATGAATGTATTGCTCATGTCGGTCACCGAGCGCACGCGCGAGATTGGGATCCGCAAAGCGATTGGCGCCAAACCAAGGGTAATTGCGCTGCAATTCATGGCGGAAGCCCTGGCCGTGTCTTTATTCGGTTGCTTTTTTGGCGTCCTGCTGGGACTTTTAATCAACAGTATTGCGACCCCAATCATTAAATACTACACCGAAATCGAGTTCCATTCCACCTTAAGTGTCGGTTCGATGCTCGTTATTCTTATTGTCGCGGTCATTATCGGACTTATTTTCGGCACGTATCCGGCGTGGAAAGCATCCAAATTGACGCCGGTGGAAGCAATTCGGCACGAGTAAGACTCATGGCAAATCATGTAGTAAAACAAACATTTTCACTGTAGCCGCTCCTGCAACAATTTGGTCGTAGCCTGCGGCTCGGCCTGACCTTTACTGTCTTTCATCACTTCGCCCATAAACAGGCCGATCAGCCCTTTTTTCCCCTTGCGGTACTCGGCTACTTTATCGGGGAAACGGGCCAGTACTGCATCGACAATGCCGGATAAAAAATCGGCATCCGTGTTTTGTACCAGGTCCAGTTCAGCGGCTAAATCGGCTGGCGCGCGATGGGGATTTTCCAGTAAGGCCGGGAACAAACGCTGATACGCCGTACTGGAACTGAGCACGCCACTTTCGATCAATTGCAGGAACGCCAGCCACTGTGCCGGTTGCACCGGACTATCCGCCAATGCAATGTTTGTTTCCACCTGCCAGGGTAACAGTTTGTTAATCAAGAAATTAGCAATCGTTTTGGGAGCAATGGAAGTCTGTTGCACCAAATCAAGAAAATAATTCGCGGTCGCTTTTTCCTGGGTCAGCAGACTCGCATCGGCAGGCGGCAAGCCATATTTCACCTGCAATGTTTGCTCCAGCACATGGGGCAACACCGGCATTTCCGCTTTGATACGGGCCAAAAACGCATCGGACAGCACGACGGGCGGCAGGTCGGGTTCCGGGAAATAGCGATAATCATGGGCGTTTTCCTTCTCCCGCAGCGAATACGTCGTGCCGGAAGCCGGGTCGAAACCACGCGTTTCCTGCTGCACGCGTCCGCCGGCTTCCACCAGTTGGATTTGCCGGTTGACTTCAAATTCAACCGCTCGGCGGGCATAGCGCATGGAGTTCATATTTTTGATTTCGCAACGCTGCCCGAAGGCCTCGCTACCCAGGGGCCGGATGGAAATATTGACATCGCAGCGCAGCGAGCCTTCTTCCATATTGCCGTCGCTGATACCGAGCCAGCGCACCAGTCGCCGCAGGTCTTCCATATAAGCCGCCACTTCTTCGGCACTGCGAAAATCGGGCTCAGAGACAATTTCAAGCAGGGGCACGCCCGCACGGTTCAGGTCGATCAGCGAATCAACCGGATCCTGATCGTGGATACTTTTACCCGCATCTTCTTCTAAATGAATATGATGCAACCGAATGGTACGCGTGCTGCCGGCAGGTTGCAAACTTCCGCCTACACAAATTGGCTGCCGGTCCTGCGTGGTCTGAAATCCTTTGGGGGAGTCAGCGTAAAAGTAATTTTTGCGATCGAATGTCGTGCGCTGGGAGATACTGCAACCGAGGGCCAGCCCCAGGCGCACTGCATATTCCAGCGCTTCTTTATTGAGGCGCGGCAACGTACCGGGGTGCGCCAGGCTGATCATGCTGGTGTGGGTATTAGGTGCGCCACCGAAAGCAGCCGAATCGGCACAAAAGGCTTTGCTGGCTGTGCCCAGTTGGACGTGCGTTTCGAGGCCGATGACCGTTTCGTAATTCATGGTAGTTGGATGTTTGAAAAGAAGTTGGATGTGATACTATGTTGTTCTGGGTCGCCTGTTAAAACGAGCGGTTACAAGATGAATGTTTTACCAGTTGCCTAAAATAACAGCAGATTGACCGCGAAACTCAATAAGAAAATAAGGAAGAAAAAGAACATGTAAAAGAATCCGAACACCAGCCATTTCCAGATCGTACGGCCCCAGCCTTGTCCGTAATACCGCTTGAAAGCCCACAAAAAGCCAAGAATAAACCAGGCTACGGCAATTAATGCCCCATCACTGTTCAGGTGGATTGCTTTGCGCAAGCTGGAAATGATGGTCAGTAGAAAGAAAAAACCGGCATGGTGTAGCAAAAGCAGCACAAAATGCTCCACATATAGCCGGCGAGGGCGCCGGAACAACGCATGTAGCAACCAGGCCATTAAAGTGATGAGGCTGAGTATCGTCCAAGTGATATTGCCGATAAAAAACCGGAATAATCCATGACCATCGCGGCCGGATTTTATAATCTGTTTGGTTAGGAGCGGCAGCCAGAAGCCTTTAATATGGTAGTATTGCACCAGTGAATCAGGCTCCATATTAACGGCATCGCGACTGGCAATTTGCACTTTGCAATACGAATCGATGTTGATGACGGTGAATGAATCTTTTTGCATACCTACCATATCCTGCTGCCTGGCGGTAAAATCCAGCAATGAATCCACCATGTACCGAGTCTGCGGTGTACGCAGCGCGGCTGGCAACGAATCCACATTGGTGCGCAATGCATCGAATAAATCCAGTTGGGCCTTGATTCCCTCCGCGCTGTGTTCTCTAAAAATGGGCATCAGGTTTATCTGGCTACTCTTGCTACTGCCCTTGACAGACAAGTACAGCAGCAAAAAAAACATGACAACCAGGAAAAACTGCACCGGATGCGGATAGCGGCGGTGTTTGCCTTTGAAATATTCCACCGCGACGTAACCCGGCACGAACAGGTGCCAGACCATACGCAGGAATTTTCGCTCCAGGTGAAAGGTCGTATTCCAGAAACGGCGCAGTAACTCCACCATCTGCACCTTTCCATCCGTGTCGCGTTGTCCGCAATGCCCGCAAAACTGGGCTTTATAACCCAAAGGATGAAAGCAATTGCGACAGTACCTTTTTTTCGTAGTGGACATAATGCCGCAAAAGTAGACAAGTGTAGGGAGAGTGGAAAAGCCTATTTTATTCCGTTTTTGCCGGCGTCCCCTAAAACATCACAATTACGATGAATAATCCAGCGACAAAAAGCAGTACGAGCGTGATAGCATGGACAAAACTAAAAATATTGAACTTGATAAAAGTCTTCAGCAACGATTGTTTGTAAAAACGCCGCATCGCGAAAAAAGGCTCTATCATAAACCAGGCCGCCACCAAAACCCAAACGCCTGGCCATAATTTGGCAAAAGAATTGATAATCAACAAGATAGTGAATGCCAGCATGATTGCACTGTGGTGGTGCAGTATAAACAGGAAATGCTCCACATAATAGCGGCGCTGCCGCCAATAAAGCAGCCTGAGCAATCCAGCCATAATCGTCGCCAATGCCAGGATCACCCAGGTAAGACTGCCGAGGTATGCATGCACCAGCACGGTGGGGTCTTTAATGCTTTTAATACCCTGACGTACTACCACTTGTGACTTCCAGTCAGTCAGGTGATACCGCTGTATGATTTCGTCTGGTTCGTATTTAAAAATATCGATCAATTTGACCCGCACCGTATGAAACCCAAGACTCAGCGGAACGGTGTCTAATCCTTTCAGTACGTTAGCGGTAGCGGTGTCGCCGTCGGTAAAAATACCCTTTACCATATCCTTAGTCTGCCAATCGGTCGACATTTGGTGCAACACACTATCAAAAGCAACATTTGCCTGCGGCGTGCGCAAGTGCAGCGGCAGCGAGTCATAGTGTTCCCGCATTTGCTGAATAATGGCATAGTGTTTACCCGCCTCGTACAATCGCTTCCCGCCCAAATTGATTTTGATATTCGTATTGGTACTGTCGCCGGTGAAGTGAACGCCCACATCTTTCTTGGAAGATTCGTCTTCCTGATTTTTTAGGGTATAATTCACCATAAACAGAAAAAAGAACGCTACAATCGCATAAAAACGCAGCGGGTGTGGGTAGCGCCCCAGTTTGCCTTTGAAAAACTCCGTTACTACTTTACCCGGAATAAACAAATGCCAGCAGGAGCGCACAAATTTACTTTCCAGGTGAAAGGTCGTATCCCACAACTTGCCCAGCAATCCGCGCATGGTCGTTCTGCCATCGGAATCTCTTTGTCCGCAGTGCGCACAAAACTTCGCCTTGTACGGCATGGGATGATAACAATTGCGGCAATAGCGACGCATGGATCAATTACGAATTAAAAATTACGAATTATCAACAGGAACAGGCGGGCAAAATTGATACTTTAGCCGCTTAAAATTAGCATTATTGCATTTTTAAATCTTTTAAATGCAAACGGTCGTTTCCCGGGTCGGTAAACTTTCTTTGTTTTGCCCCCTGAAACAAACAAGTGGATTCAGGCAGTGCCCAAACTAATATCGCCTATACCCGCTTCCAGCCCGTAGCCAATTAAAATTTGAAAATTAAAACATCCTATGCGTCATCAAACTACCGCTCATATTCTTATGGTGCGCCCTGCCAATTTTGCCTTCAACGAAGAGACTGCTGCCAACAATGCTTTTCAAAGCCGCGATGGACAACTTGATCCGGGTGAACTATCAAATATCGCCAGGAAAGAATTCGATGGATTTGTGGAACAACTGCGCGCAGCCGGTGTGCATGTGATCGTCGCCAAAGATTCGGCAAAACCGATCAAACCAGATGCTGTATTCCCCAACAATTGGATTACTTTTCACCAGGAAGGGATGGTTATTACCTATCCGATGTTTGCCGCCACCCGTCGAACTGAACGCCGGAGAAAGGTGATCGACACGGTCTTGCAGCAGGGCTTTCACTCGGAAAAGCGCGTGAATTTGGAATTTAATGAAAAACGAGACCGCTATCTGGAAGGCACCGGCAGCATTATTTTCGATCACCAGCACCGCCTCGCCTACGCTTGCCTGAGCCCCCGCACCGATAACGAACTCTTACAGGACCTCTGTGAAGAAATTGGGTACCAACCCGTTGTGTTTCACAGCGTCGACGACAAGGGACAGGATATCTACCACACCAATGTAATGATGGCACTGGGTGAAACCTTTGTGGTGATCTGTATGGATACGATACGCGACGCCAGGGAGCGCGCACAACTCGAGCAGCAGTTTCGTACGACCGACAAGGAAATTATCCCTATTTCGCTGGCGCAAATGAATGCTTTTGCCGGCAATATGTTACAGGTGCGCAATACCGCCGGCAAAACGATACTCGTGATGTCGTCGCAGGCGTACCGCGCCCTGACCCCCGCACAGATTAAGCAACTGGAAGGTCATACCCAACTATTGCACAGTCCGATCGATACGATTGAGAAGTTCGGCGGCGGCAGCGCGCGTTGTATGATGGCGGAGATATTTCTGCCCGAAGTGAAATAATCTACGTTGCCTGTAACCTGTTTTCCAACCGTGCTGTCTAGGTGGTATCAATAAAACGAGAATCACCTTTATCACAAAAAAATTCAACAACTATGGAAAACAGCCTGGCAATCATTTTCATCTTTGGCATTTGCCCAATTAGTGTTTTTATTATGATTTTTGGACTTCGCTATCTGGAAAACCGGGAAAACATGTCCATGATCGCCCAAGGCATGAACCCTGCCGAAGGCAAACGCCGCAAACGTCGCGAACTCGATCCATCCCGCACGCTCAAAGATAGTTTGCTGTTTATCGGTGCCGGTATCGGTCTGTTGCTGGCCCTGTTTATCAGCAACGCCATGAACTGGCAGGGAAGCGATAAAACGGGCGTTTTCTTCGGTTTCATCGCCGTAGGCGGTGGTATCGGTATGCTGGCGGCATATTTATACGAACGCAAAAACCCGCCGTCTGCCGACAAAGAAGTTTGAAAATTAATTACGAATTAAAAATTACGAATTACGATTTTGAGGGTTAAAAATCTGAAAATCAAACATTTACTAAACGTAATTCGTAATTCGTAATTCGTAATTTAAATGAGTCTTGCGACTTTTTGCCCATCCATGGCGGCGGAAATAATACCGCCCGCATAACCGGCACCTTCACCACAGGGGTAAAGTCCGATAACGTCCGGGTGCATCAGCGTAACGGGGTCGCGGGGAATCCGCACCGGGGAGCTGGTGCGGCTTTCGGTCGCAACAACGGTAGCCTCTTCGGTGTAAAATCCGCGCATCTGTTTGCCAAATTCCGCGAGACCGGCGCGCAGCCGCTGATAAATGAAATCTGGCAGGATGTCGTATAAGGGCGCAGCGCACAGGCCGGGGATATAGGAGGAGGCCGGTAAGTCGCGCGATAGTTTACCTTTAATAAAATCGGGTAAACGCAGCGCCGGGCCTTTCTGGCTACCATCGCCGGCCGCGAAGAGATTGTGCTCTACTTCACTCTGCAGGGCCATGGCGGCAAAAACGCCGTGTTTGGCCCAGGGTTGCAGGTCTTCCGGCTCTATCGCGGTCACCATCCCTGAATTGGCAAACGGCGAATCGCGACGGCTCATGCTCATGCCGTTCATCACAATCTCGCCGGGAGCAGTAGCCGCCGGCACGATCAAACCGCCCGGGCACATACAGAACGAGAATACGCCCCGTCCGCCTACCTGGCAAACCAGGCTGTAACTGGCGGCCGGCAAGGCATCGGAACGCTGGTTTTGTTTGTATTGGATGTTATCGATCAAGGGTTGCGGATGTTCTACGCGCACGCCCAGTGCAAAAGGTTTAGCCTCGATACGGATATTTTTGCGGTGCAGCAGCCGGTAAATATCGCGCGCGGAGTGGCCGGTGGCAAGAATAACAGCCTCAGCGAGCCATTCTCTGCTCACCCCGGGATTTGCTGGGTTGTTGGTGTCATACGCCGAAACATCCTCCGTAATGACGCCTTCCATGCGGCCATCTTTGAGGATAAAATCGGTCACTAACTGCCCAAAATGCACCTCGCCACCGTATTGCAGGATCGTTGCACGGATGTTTTGCACCACCCCCGGCAGTTTATTGGAACCGATATGCGGATGCGCTTCACTGAGAATATCGGATTTGGCACCGTGTTCGACCAGCAATTGCAGGGCCTTCTGAATACTGCCGCGTTTGACGGACCGGGTGTACAGTTTACCGTCGGAATACGTGCCAGCACCGCCTTCGCCAAAGCAATAGTTGGAGTGTGGATTGACCGTACCAAACTGCTGGATGGCACGCAGGTCGCGGCGACGCATCTGCGCATCTTTACCGCGGTCGAGCACGATGGGCTGGATGCCGCGTTCCAATAATTCAAGCGCGGCGAAATAACCGGCCGGACCCGCGCCGACAATGATGACTTTTCTGCGGCTATCGACCGGGCCAAAACCGGCAAGGACAGCCGGCTCGGGGACAAATATTTCACCCGGCCCAAATACCTCGGCGCGAATGCGGTACACCGGCTGCCGGGAGCGTGCATCAAGCGACGCTTTCAGAATTTCCAGGTGACTGATCTGATCCGGGCGAAGGCCCGTCTGCCGGGCGGCTCGCTGGCGCAATAATGCTTCGTCGGAGCGCTCTTCGGGCAACACGACGAGTTCAACTAATTGTGGCATAGATGGTTAGGTTCCGTATTTATCGGAAAAAGTGTTTTTTTACCCCATAGCAGGCCGAGAAGTTTCACCGAGTTCACCGAGAAGATTGATGATAAAAACTATGTCATCCAGGTGAAACCGCTATCGACACCAGGTGGTAAAATCCGGTATTGTAAAATTTATTTTTGTGCGCCCTGCTGCATCAGTTTGTCCGAATCATCAATCAGTTGTTGCAGTTTTTGCTGCAACTGCTGTTTGCGGATTTCCTGGTCTACGACTTTGGCACCGATGGTCTGTTTGGTTTTAGGGTCGATTTTTGCGCCTTTGGGGGGCGGAGTAGCCGCAGATTGATCGGCTTTATTGATCTCACTCAATTCCGTTTCCAGTTTCAACCGGCGCTGTTCGAGTTCGTCGAGTCGAGTCATCAATTTATCATCCACTTTACCGGCCTGGTTGCGGATGGTGCGATATGCGCCGCCCAGTTTATCCAGTGCGGCGTCGTATTTACCGGCATCGAACTTTTGTTTTTCCGAACTGATCATTTGACCGACCGAACCCACTAAAGAGCGCGCTTGGCCAAATATCTTTTCAGAAGTGGCTTGTTCCTCCGGAGTTCCTTTGAAATAATTATAAATCAAAATGCCAATCACGAGGATGAAACCGATTTTCAACAGGGAGCGAATCATGGTGGTGTGTTTTACAGTAAATGATCCGCAAAAGTACGCTTTATTCTAAAAAGAAACAGCACGTGCCGGCGGTTACTCCGGCGCGTGCTGTTTACGTAAAGAATATAGCGCGAATGTATTAGGAACGATGTCAAAATTCCATTCACCTCCAATCCGCTATTTTAATTTTAATGCTGCACTACAAATTTCGTCACCTGTACTCCCGCATCCGAGACGATCTCCAGTTGATACATACCCGCAGAGAAGGACGCGGTGGACAAGGTGGTATTAAACTTGCCACTGACGGTCCCGAAATCGCCGGTTTGTAACACGCGGCCGGCAATATCGCGTACCGTATACAGCAGCGCTTCAGATCCGTCCAGGTCAAACTGCACGTTTAAAAAGGCATCTGCCGGGTTCGGTGCCAGGCGCAGCGCATTCAATTTGCCATTTAACTCATTGGTAGACACATATTCTGGCAATGGATAGGTCTCCCCATCACCCTGTGCGACCCATACGCCAAAAGAAGGTCCCGCAGCGCCGTCCAGATAACCGGATGCGAAGAGTGTCACCACTTGGCCACCCAGCGGGGCTGCGTCAGCGATATAACTTTTCACGACCGTCGTATTGTCATTGGAAGGGGTTACGGAGATGAAATACTCACTTGGCGGCACGGAGAGATAGTTGGAAAATTCGCCGAACGCCAGGTTATCGATAATGACCGGGCCGTTGAACAATTGCACATCAATTTCCGGTGCGTCCGGTGCGCCATGAAACAGATTGAGTTCAAAATTGGTCGCACTCAGCGAGCGGAAACGGCTGTTCGCATTAACGTATAGGTTAAACGGTGTAGTCGCATTGCCTACTACGCCAGCCGCGACGATCACGTACGATTGGGCTGTTTCCAATCCGGTAATTGGCAGGGAAAAAATAGCATCGGCCACCGAACTACTGCCGGCTGGCGCTACTGAAAGCGTGAGGGCAGTCCGTGCCGGGAAAAGACCGACGTTGGTAGCTGTACGGAATTCGAAATCAGGCAGTGCCAACTGATCATCTACGTACAAATCCACATCGGGCGACGGAGAATTGTGGATCACTTGCACCCGCGCAAAAGACGGCAAAGGAAAGGTAAGTCCATCGGCCAGGGTAATATACAGATCGAACGAACCGTCGGCCAGTTTACCGGAGGCAAAAACAGTCGCCGCTTCTCCGGGAATTCCGGAAAAATCGCCCCCCCAGATCCCTACACTGGCACGTGGCGCAGCATTCGGAACTATTTCCAACAATAAAACATCGGGGTCAATCGGTAAATAGGCTGAAAAATCACCGTATTGCAGGTTGTTCAGCACCGGTGCTGCATCAGGGTACGTTTGCAGGTTTACGGCTGGTGCATCGACACCGCCATGCAACACGGCCAGTTCTATTTTAGACGGATCAACCGCTCGCTCGCGGGCGGCATCATTGACAATCAGTTCAAAACCAGGCGTTCCGCCTACCAGACCACTTGCGACCACGACGTACGTTTTGCCATTTTCAAAAGTAACCGGGATGGTAACAATCGCATCAGCCGCCGACGTACTGTTGCCGGGGGCAATAGCCAGCGGTATCTGTACGCCTGCCGGCAGATAGAAAAATTCAGTCGCCGTACGGAATTCAAAATCATCGAGGAACGGCTCGCCAAAAGCATACACGTCTACCGTCGGTGAAGGCGCATTGTGAATGATCTGCACCCGCGCTACCGGGGTATTCGGCAGTTCGATCACTTCACCGGTCGGCAGGACCGCAAACAGTCCAAATGCCGGTGTTCCGCCGACAATACCGCTGGCAAAAACCCGGATTGCCTGCGCATTCAGGTCCGTTAGGTCAGCCAGGTACGTGGCAATAATAGCCGATGAACCGGCCGCTTTTACATCTAAAAAATACTCATCAAGCGGAAGCGTGAGGTAAGGAGAATATTGACCGAAAGCCAGGTTGCTAACCAGCGGACCGGCCAGACGCTCTACAATATCCACTGCCGGCGCTCCGGGTGATCCATGGAAAGCCGACACGGCTACTGTACCGCTGGCAGATGTTTCGCGGGCATTATCATTTACCGCCAGCGTAAACGGCGTGGCGATGTTGCCTACGATGCCATTGGCAAATACGGTATAATTTTTTGTACTGGAAAAATTGACCGGAAAACCGACCAGCGTATCGCTCGAAGAAGTGCTGTTAGCCAGCGCTACGCCGATCACAATATCGCGGTCCGCCGGGATACTGACAAACGGTGTGGCAGTACGGAAAACAAAATTGTCGAGCAGCAGGGTGTTACCAGCATACACATCGACGGTCGGGCTTGGTGAATTGTGAATGACTTGTACCCGTGAAAATGGGGTAATGGGTAATTCTACCACAGTGCCATTGGGCAGGGCTGCAAACAAACCAAAACCAGGCGTGCCATTCACCAGGCCGCTGGCAAATACGTACGCAGCGCCACCAGTCAGTCCGCTCAGGTCGGCGCGATAGGTAACCACCACATTGGGGGTACCGGCAACACGCACAGTCAGGTCGTAGACTTTCGGATCGAGACCCAGGTAAGCCGTGAAATTGCCATAAGCAAGGTTCGTAATAATATCATTGGCATCAAATACCGCGTCGATATCGATGGCCGGCGCATTGGTAGCGCCGTGCAAAACGGCGATATCCACCTTGGATGGCACTACAGCACTTTCCTGTGCGGCATCGTTGGCAATCAGGGTGAACGGCGTAAGCAGATCGCCCAATACGCCGGAAGCGGTGACGATGTATTTTTTATTTTCCGTAAACGTAACCGGGAACGTAGCCAGCGCGTCCGCTACGGATGTACTGGTACCAGGCGCTACGGCAATAGAAATGGCTACACCTGCCGGAAGATCAATAAAAGGCGTAGCGGAACGATAGGAAAAATCATCCAGCAGCAAAACGCCGTCGGCATAAATATCCACTGTCGGCGCAATTGCATTGTGAATCAATTGTACGCGGGTCGTTGGCGGTGGTGGTGCTACTGGGAACTCAATCACTGTTCCGTCGGGCAAAGCGGCATACAAACCGAAAGCAGGGGTTCCATTGACGATTCCACTGGCAAAGACCCGGGCGGCTCCACCGCCAAGCGTACTCAGATCGACCTGATAAGTGGCGACCACGGCACCGGAGGCGGCGACTTTAACCTGTATCTGGTAATTGGCCGGATCCACCGCTATATAAGGTGCGAATTCTGTGTAAGTCAGATTGCTGATAATCGTACCGACACCCACGACCGCTACGTCGACATTTGGAGCGCCTGGGGCACCATGCAGCGTAGCAAATTCGACTTTACCGGGCGTACTAGATGATTCGCGCGCTTCATCCAGCAGGATCGTAAAGGGCGTA
Source organism: Chitinophagales bacterium (assembly GCA_038203695.1). Taxonomy (GTDB): domain Bacteria; phylum Bacteroidota; class Bacteroidia; order Chitinophagales; family Saprospiraceae; genus M3007. Next base: position 71,185 of record JBBRDQ010000001.1, on the reverse strand, counting down.
GCGGAATTAAACGGAATACCCGAGGCAAACGCCGCGTAGGTTTTACCGGCCTCCAGCGTGACTGGTATCGGAAAAATCACATCGTTTACCGAAACACTGGTACCGGCCGCAACGCCAACCGACAGTGCGCGGTCAGCGGGAATGGTGAGAAATGGCGTAGCGGTACGGAAGTTAAAATCATCCAGTACCCGCATATTATCGACGTATACATCCACGGTCGGATCGGGGGCATTGTGGATAATCTGCAAACGCGCCGTCGGTGTAATACCAAGTGGTACTACGGTACCATCAGCCAATGCAGCAAATAATCCAAAGTTAGGCGTGCCACTCAAAAAGCCGCTGGCAAAAACCGTCACGGCTTTATTGACGAGCGGGGTCAGATTAGCGCGGTACGAAGCCACTACATTGGCGTCGCCGGCAGCGCGAACCGCCAGATCATAGGTGATCGGTGCCAGATTGAGGTATGGCGTGAAACTACCGTAGGCCAGATTGGCTACCAGGTTGTCTGCCACGAAAGTAGCGTCTACATCCACGTTCGGAGCACCGGGCGCGCTGTGCCATACAGTGACGTCGACGTTGGCGGAGTTGCTGGCCACTTCCCGTGCGCCATCATTAACCTGTAACGTAAACGGTGCGGTAGGGCTGCCGAGCAGGCCAGCTGCCATGACCACATACGTTTTGCCGTTTTCAAAGGTAACCGGGAAATTCGCAAATGCAGAGGTGGACGAAGTACTGGTATCCAGTGCTACGCCGATGTTGATACTTTGTTCGGCCGGCACAAAAATAAACGGTTTGGCGGTCCGAAATGCTAAATCATCATACAACAAAGTCGTATCGGCGTAAATATCTACCGAGGGCGAAGGGCTGTTGTGAATCACCTGTAATCTGGCCACCGCAGTCTGGGGCAGTTCAATCACCGAGCCATCATTACCCAGGGCCGCGAATAAACCGAATGCAGGCGCGCCGCCACCCAGAAAACCACTGGCAAAAATGCGCAAGGCATGCCCGGCTTGTCCGGTAAGATCGGCTTTGTACGTAGCAACGATCGTATTGGTGCCCGCCGGTTTTATATCCAGATAATAAACGGCCGGGTCGACGCGCAAATACGGCGTAAACTGGCCGTAAGAAAGGTTGGAAACGATTTTAGCCCCTGTGCGCACCACAACGTCGATGGCCGGAGCATCCGGAGCACCATGCAGTACATTTAAATCTACTTTCAGTGGATCACCGGCAAACTCCTGTGCTTTGTCATCCGCAATCAGGGTAAACGGCGTGGTTAGATCACCGACAATGCCCGAAGCAGTAACTGCATACGTTTTATCGGCTTCGAACGTAACGGGAAAAGTGGCAATCGCATCGGCGACCGACGTACTGGTGCCGGGCGCAACGGCTATCGAAAGCGGAATGCCGGCCGGGACCGTTGAAAACGGCGTAGCCGTGCGGAAAGCGACATCGTCAAAAGCCAGAATGCCATTGACATAGATGTCCACTGTAGGATTGGGGGCATTATGAATGACTTGCAATCGGGCAGACTGCGCCATTGCCGACGCCGCCAGGAAGAGGAGCGCAAAAATGGTCAAGTTCAATTGTTTCATGTTGTGTACAGGCGTGTTTAATAAATTAAAAAAATTGGTTATGATTTACTCCATTAACGCCACCGTACGCACAGTGTTTAAGTTCAATCGGCTAAAGTTAAACAAAAGGGGGCGTTTGCTAATATTGGGCAAATAATCGGTTAGAACCGGACGAATGTACTCCTGAACGGGCGGGCGTAGAAAAACAGGATTATGCAGCGGCATCAAAACTTTGTTAAGATACATTAATCGCGTAACATTCCCAGGCAAGCATCGTCTTGTTGGCGTTCCAGTGCCTGCAAACCGATTACCCGTTGGATTGGAGCAGTATTTCTTCCATCTTTTTAACGCATCCATCATTATCAACTATTATGCAAAAGCAAATTAGTTTCTTTCTGTTTCTGACCATCGCAACCTTTGCGCTAACCATCATAGCGTGTAAAAAAGACGCCGATACGTCGGCCGATCAGGCATCTGCCAACAAAGCGGCCGAAGCCATGCGCAGTCAATTATTGATCACCTCTTCGTTCAATATTGCCCAGCGTGGCGCAACCCAGGCGGATGGTCTGCTGAGTAGCCAGGTGGAAGATCGCACCGATACCTGCGGTACACTCAGTGTGACACCTTTGGATCCGGCCGTGTTCCCGAAAGTAGTCACGGTAGATTTCGGCACCGGCTGTACCGACGGCGATGGCAAATTCAAATCCGGCAAGTTTATCCTGACAATCGGTAAAATCTGGGAATCCAATACCGAAATGTCGATCCAGTACGATAACTATGTAGAAGACGGGGTAAAACTGGCAGGCAAATTTACCTTTGGCAATTTGAGCACCGTTAATGCCGGCATATTTACCATTGTGGCGCAGAACGTGACTGTGACCAACGCGACAAATGCAAGTATTTCATACGATGCTGCGGAGACATTCACCCAAGTATCCGGACACCCGACCTGGTGGGATTGGAGCGACGATGTGTACCAGATTACCGGCAACATTAATGCTATTCTATCCACCGGTGAATTCGCCAACTGGACGATCCAGACACCCCTTACCAAAGCCAACAACTGTTACTGGGTCAGTCAGGGTACTGGTATACTCGATATAAACGGTCTGTTGATCGGTATCGATTACGGCAGCGGCAGCTGCGACAACCAGGCGACTGCTACCATTAACGGGCAGGTATTTCCGATTGCGCTGTAGGGATTTCCGAAATAAATTGTATTTTTTAACAACAAAGAAGCCGCTAATTCACCGGGTGATTCGCAGTCACCCGGTGAATTAACGGCTTCTTTGTTACAATATAGCACCAGCTATCGCTCATTTTCTGGATTTGGCTCTCGGTAAATATGCACATTAGGCATGTCCAGAATGGTTTTGGGGACATTATCGCCCAGCACGACAATCGCATAATTTTGATCGGTCACTGTCTGGGCTTCCGCAATAGACGGGTTCATTTTATAAGCGAGATGATTGGTATAAAACATGATCTCAATGTATTGCGGCGCATTAAAAATGACTGTCTTTTTGTGGTTGCAGTTGGTTTTGGCAAATTCGTCCAAGCCCTTTATAAAGGCGCTGGAGCGTTTTTCCTGCTCGAAAGTATCCAGTGGTTTGACGCGCTCCACCGCATACCGCACGGCAAACAATATGAAAAGTGTGGTCAAGATAATTCGAAGCGGTCTTTGCCACGTATCTACGACCGAAACGAAGAAATAACTCGATACAATGAAAATGGCCGGTCCGGTGAATAAGACGTAGGCCTGCAGTTTGGTACGGGCAATGGTAAACACCAGATACGGCACAAATATCCAGGTGGCCAGCAGGATAAAATTGCCCGATTTGCGCTCGTTTTTTACCAGGTAATATAGCAACCATACGATCGGTACATACACCAGATCGTTCCAGTTGATGCGCGCCTGGTTAAAAAAGAACCAGAGCGAATGATCGTGCCCTTCCAGTATTTCAAAAAAATGCCGGCTGTTGAAAGCCAATTCGTACCAGTATTCATGGGGATACTGTACGGCTGCATAGATCTGCCAGGGAAGTGCGATTACCAGGGTAGCGGTTAAAACAAGGGCGAAATGCGGCACAAACCGCCTTTGTTTATAATGCAACAGTCCATATAACAGCAAAATAATAAGCGCCGGCAGCCATTTACACAAAATGGCTAACCCGGTAACAGCGCCAACCAGCAGGCGCAACAGCGTTTTTTTCCGATCAGACAAGTCGGCAGAACGCCCACTGAGGACACTCAAAAAAATCCCCAATTCAATCAGGCAAAAGAAAATAACATCCACGTGATCGGTCGCCGATCGTCCGCCAGTCATTTCGATTAGCAGTCCGTTGATCGCATGAAAAAATGCCGCCCAGAAGCCCACTTTAGGGGAGAACAGCCAGGTGCCAATCTGATAGGTAAGGTACACGGCAAGCGTGGAAAGGACCAAGGAGGGGATACGAACCGCAAATTCATTGCAGCCGAATAACCGGATCGTGCCGGAGATCAACCACAAAGCAACTGGCTGTTTGTGCAACCAGACCGCATTCAATTGCCAGTCGGTATAATCGTAGGGCAAGGGTGTTTTAGGGTATAAAACTGGTTTCAACCACGAAAATTGCAGGTTTTTGGCCACCAGGGCGTGGTAGCGCTCGTCCCATTCGTGCAAAAAAGGGTCCAGGCAAGTGGATAACCGGAGTAAAAATGCCCCGGCGATCAATCCGTAGCGATGGACAATACGACTGATCTTTATTTCCCGTAAAAAACAGCACAAGACAAGCCCTAAACCGATCCCAAAAACGACGGAGTGGGCACTAATTTCCATGCTCGGTTAGGGTAAATATAATCATTTTGCCGCCTTGCCCGGCAGTTGCATCTCCAGTTTTTCGAGCGCTTCTACCAGCGTTTTAGTAATAAAATAGTCGCGGTACCAGCGGTTATCGACCGGACAAATATACCAGGGGGTAGTGCTGTTATTGATCGCGTATTCGTAGGCGGTCATGTATTTATCCCACAGTTTGCGCTCTTCCCAGTCGCCGTCGTTGTGTTTCCAGAATTTAGTCGGGTCGTCGATACGCTGCTGGAGTTGAATACCTTGCTCTTCCTGCGAAATGTGCATATAGAATTTAAAAACCAGCGTATTGTTATCGAATTGCAGCAGGTCTTCAAACGCATTGATGGCGGCCATGCGTTTTTCCACCCGTGTTTCGTCGATCCAGCCATGTACGCGCTGGATCAGAATGTCTTCGTAATGACTGCGGTTGAAAATGGTGAGCCCGCCTTTTTGCGGCACATATTTATGGACGCGCCACAGAAAATCGTGGGCAAATTCTTCTTCGGTCGGTTTTTTGAAGGACACCAGATCAAGGGAAGCGACCGTGCATTGTGCAAAAACATTGCGTACCGCGCCGTCTTTTCCGCTTCCATCCATGCCTTGCAGCACTACCAAGACGGAATATTTACCTTCGGCATACATGGTGCGTTGCAATTCGCCCAGGCGCACGACCAGTTTTGCCGTTTGTTTTTCAAATTTCTTTTTCTCCAGCCCTTCCGGGGCTGCGGTAGAATAATCAGCAAGTTTGATGGTATTTTTCGTTGCCACTTATTTTAATGATTAATGATTAATGTATAACGGTTAATGGTTAATACGAATATTGGGTTGGGATTAGGAAGTGGTTGACAATCAATTGCTTAGTGACGGGGTGATTTAAAGTCAACGCTGGAATTTAACCATTAACCGTTAACCGTTAACCATTAACCGTTAATCATTAAAAAATTATCCCATCTTCGACCGCTTGGCCATCCAGGTTTGCAGGATTGGTGCAAAACCGCGGTTGATATCGGCCTCGACAAAGTCGATTTTGTATTGCAGGCAGCGCATCTTCAGTTGATCGGTAAATGCGGTGACTTGTTTGGTGTAGTATTCCTTGACCTGATTGGGTTGTAGGCGCACCTGCTCGCCATTTTCCATGTCGACGAAAATATAGGGCCGGTTTTCAAACTCAAAATCCAGTTCGTGGGCCTTGTCAGTAACGTGGAACAGGATCACCTCGTGTTTGGCGTGGCGCAGGTGTTGCAGGGCGGCAAATACCGCTTCGGCTTTATCGGGTTGCTCCATGACGTCGGTAAAGATGACCACCAGGGAGCGCCGGTGAATGGATTCCGCTACCTGGTGCAGGCTGGCGGCCAGGTCAGTTTGTTTGTTTAATTGCTGATTTTCAATGCGTTCAATCAGATAAGACAGCAACAAACGATAATGTACCGTGCTGGATTTGCAGCCGGTATTGACGCGGATTGCATCGTCGAACAACGTCAATCCAAAGGCATCGCGTTGTTTGCGCAAGGCATTCATCAGCGCGGCCGATGCCTGGGCGGCAAAGCAGAACTTGTTTTTATACTTGTACTTATCCGGTTGTTTTTCTTCATACGGATAATACATCGTGGAAGAAGCGTCGATCACAATCTGGCAGCGCAGGTTGGTTTCTTCTTCAAATCTTTTGACAAACAATTTATCGGTGCGGCCGTACACCTTCCAGTCCAGGTTGCGGGTACTGTCACCGGGATTATAAAGGCGGTGCTCGGCAAATTCAACCGAAAAGCCGTGAAAAGGGCTGCGGTGCAATCCCACGATAAAACCTTCCACCACCTGCTGGGCAAGTAATTCAAGGTTGCTGCCAAGGGCGCGTATGTCCTGATTTTCGAGAATGGTCATGTATGGATCGAGATATAGCCTTTACAAGAGGCCGGTTGGCAAAGGTAAGTATAACGTCACAAACGCAATGCAGGTTTTATTTTAACCGTGGTAGCGCCCAAGCGCCCACGCAACTCTTTCGGGATGCCAATGTTTTGCCCACTAAAAATAACTGATTATGCGCAAAATCGTCGTCGCTATTACGGGCTCATCCGGCTCTATTTATGCAAAGGTGCTGCTGGACAAACTGGCCACTTTGTCGACCCAATGGCAAGCCGTGGGCATCGTGCTGTCCGACAACGCTAAAGTGAACTGGGAGCTGGAAATAGGCCCCGTAGATTTTGGCCATTACCCGTTCGATTTTTATACCAAGAATGACTTTAACGCGCCTTTTGCGTCCGGTTCGGCGCGTTACGACACCATGATCGTCTGTCCCTGTTCCATGGGCACGCTGTCGCGGGTGGCAACCGGTATCAGCAACGACTTGGTCACCCGGGCCGCCGACGTGGTCTTAAAGGAGCGGCGAAAACTTATCCTCATCACGCGCGATACGCCGCTCAGCCTGATTCATATCAACAATATGAAAACCGTCACTGAAGCCGGTGGCATCATTTGTCCGGCCTGCCCGTCTTTTTACTCGCGCCCGGAAACGCCGGAGGAAATTGCCGCGACGGTAGTAGACCGCGTGCTCGATTTGGCGGGATTTACGCTGGAGAGTTACCGCTGGGGGGAGTAGAAAAAACGTGAAGCGTGAAGAGGGAAAAGTGACGGGTGGATGCTGGAGATATTTTTTATCTTTCGGCGGTAAAACGCCTGTTATGCCCATGAAAAAGAAAAGTTGGTTTGAATACGTGCTATTTGCCGGGTTATCGGCGGGCATACTCGATATTTTTGCAGCCATTGTCATTTTGTCGAAAGGCAATGCGGTAGGTACGTTCCGGTACATTGCCAGCGGCGTTTTCGGCGACGACGCCTTTACGGGTGGTGCCGATATGGTGGCCTGGGGCGTGCTTTTCCATTTTTTGATTGCGCTGGGTTTTGCGGCCGGTTACTTTGTCGTTTATCCATATTTGCCCATTTTACGAAAAAATAAATGGGTGAATGGCATTTTTTACGGCCTGTTTATCTGGGCAACGATGAATTACCTGGTATTGCCGCTGACGCTGACGCCGCCGGGGGTGTTTACGTGGGGACCGGCACTACGCAGTATGCTGATCCTAACGTTGTGTGTGAGCATTCCAGTAGTGTGGCTGGCGGACCGTTATTACAGCACGCGGGCGCTTATTGGGTAAATTTCCAGGGCCGTTTTATTGCATGTACTCCCAGGCCGTCTGGTACGAGCCGTGCTGATCGCAGTAATCCAGAAAGGTTTTGTAAAATACGTTATTGCCGATGGTAGCGGAATCGCCGATCACGACGAGCAACATTCGGGCGCGGGTCATCGCCACATTCATACGGCGGTAATCGGACAGAAAACCAATCTCGTGTTTGGCGTTGGAACGCACCAGGCTGATGTAGATAATATCGCGTTCCTGGCCCTGGAATCCGTCGATGGTACTAATCGTAATGGGCGCTTGCGGCATGGCGGTCATCTCGGCGTTGGCAAACGCATTTTTGCGTTGCAGCAAAGGGGCCAGGATTGCGTCTTCGCGCACCATTTCCTCCAGGTAATTTACCTGCTCACGATACGGCGAAAGAATGCCGATGCTAGGCGGGTGTTCGCCTGGAAATTCCAGCAACAGTTTCAACAAATGCTCGCGGACCAGCAAGCCTTCTTCCGGATTGTATTTGCTTTGAAAACGCGCCGAATCCTTACCCGTCGAGCGGTTTATTTTTTCTTCAAAACCAGTCCCGGCCGTATCGACGAAAACTACCGGATCGAAAACGGTCAACATTTCACCGCCGATTGCCAGCGACAACAATCGGCGGTCGCGCACGGTATCGTGGGCTTGCAGGGCGCCATCGTAAAAATATTGATTGGAAAAATTCATGATGGCCTGGTGCATACGGTATTGTACCGTCAGCAAATGCACCTGTTCCGGAATGATTTCTAAACAGCGCTCAATCAAGGTTTTAGACAAGCCGCCACGCGCTGCTTCCTGGCTTTTCACCGTCGGCGGCAACTGAAACGGATCACCGGCCAGCACGACCCGGCTGCATTTGAGCAAGGGAATCCAGGCAGCCGGCTCGAGTGCCTGTGCGGCTTCGTCCATAATACAGGTGCGAAATTTATACGGTTCCAGCACCGGATGCGCCGCACCGACGAGCGTGCAGGTAATTGCCTGCGCAGTACTCAGGATCTGGTCGAGCAGTCGGGCTTCCAGCGCATTGGCCCAGGATTCCAGTTCCTTGGCCTGTTGTTTCAGGTGTTCGCGCTCGCGGCGGTCTTCCCCGCTGAAACTGCGCTTGTAGCGACGCGATTGCTGGCGGTATTCGGCGGCCTGAATCTTGACTTTTTTGATATTTTTGCTTTCGGGATGCCGGCCCAGGATCGCATCTAACGTATGCGGCAGAATATGTTCATCCACCCGGCTGACATTGCCGATGCGCACGACATTGATGCCGGCATTGGCGAGGCGTTCGGTGAGCAGATCGGCCGCAGTATTACTCGGAGCGGTGACTAGTACGGTACTTTCCGTCGCGCATAATTGCCGGATAGCGGCCACCAGGGTCGTCGTTTTTCCGGTACCTGGCGGGCCGTGAATAACCGTTACATCGTGGTTATTGACAATGGCGTGTACGGCGGCGGCCTGCGAATCATTGAGGCCGACGGTCGCTTCCGGCACGGCAGATGTGTCGGTTTTGCCGGCAGGCGGCACCGGAATCGGCAATCTTTTACCCACCATAATATCGCGCAGTTCCGCCAAACGCGTACCCTTGGCGGCTTCGACTTTATTGAGCGCCTTTTCCATCTCCTGGTAAGAGCGGTCGTCAAAAAGTTGGTCCACGCCCAATTGGCCGAGCGAAAGCCAGTCCGGCACATCACGCGCATTGAGGATGATTTTCATGCGATTGCGTTCCACATAGTTGATTACGCCGCTTTTTTCCGGGTGGTCGACGTGCGGAACGGCGGTGAACAAATTGACCGACTGGCCGGCGCGGAGCTGGTGCGGCTGGTGCAGGCGCGTGGTACGCTCGACCACTACGAAGGCTTTTTCCCCGAGCGAAAAACCGGTCTGGATCACCTGAAGCGGGTACCACGTATGGCCCTGCTCCACCCGCTCGTGCAGGGGCCGCTCGCGAATTGTGCGCAAATACTGCTGTAAATCCTCTTCGCGTTCCTGTCGAAGCAGTTCGAGCAAGCGGGTAAAATGAGATTGCATAGATTAATCCGGGAGCAACACGTCGATCATCGTTTTCAAGGCGATGAAAATCGTCTCCCGGCCTTCTTTAGTGACCAGCGCTTCGACTTCATCTTCTTCTTCCAAAACGGCTTCTTCGGCAAAGGCGAGCAGGTCTTCCTGTGGATATTTTTCGAAGAACGGGTTGAGACGATCGCGGAATTTCTTGGCGGTGCTGGCTTCCAGAACGCCAAAGTTCACTTCTTCGGCTTCGCCGATTTCATCTTCCGATATCGTGTCGACCGGACCATTTACTTTGGTGTACGACTGCCAGGCGATCAATGCCAGGTATTGTAAAAAGCCTTTTTCATCTTCGGTCAATAACTCGAATTGCTCGCTGAACAACCAGGCAAAAATGACGGGCTGGGCCTCGGCAAAGACTTCCATTTGTTTTTCATATTGGTCATCACCCAAATTTTCCAGGGTCTCGATAACGCTGTCAATCGTTTCAGAAGAAACAAATTTCATACTGTAAGTATTTGAAGATCAATGTATAAACTATTTTAAAGGGCACAAAGATACTGCTTTGTGGCGGGCTGCCAAAATTAAACCCTGCCAACTGTTTCAAAATTCCAGGTTGAATGGTGACCTTTGTCAGACAGGCGTGTCAAAATGTGCCGTTAAAAATTGCGCAGCACCACGACCTTCATCCCGCCGATCACACCCGCTGTTTTTTATTGTGTAATGCGCTCCTGGCACTGCTTTTTAGTACACCAGGTCATCTTTCATGTCTAAAAATGGAATACTATGTTGCGTGCAGCACTGGTGGATATGTACAATGGCGAATCAAATCGCGGGATTCCGATGCTTCGAAACATCCTGGGCCGCTATGCCGACGAACTGACCTTCGATCATTTCGATGTACGTGCCAAAAATGAAATCCCCGACCTTTCGTACGACATTTACCTGTTTTCGGGTGGTCCCGGCGACCCGATGCTCAATGACGGACCGTGGCACGATCGCTTTTATGCGCTGATTGAAGGCTTGTGGCAGTTCAATCTAAAAACCCGGCAGGAGCCGAAAAAACACTGCTTTTTCATTTGTCATTCGTTCCAGATGGCTTGCCATCACTTCGGAATAGGCGAAGTGAACCAGCGCTACAAAATGTCGTTCGGCACCTATCCCGTCCACAAAACCCACAGCGGAAAAGTAGAGCCGGTGTTCGAACATTTGCCGGAACCATTTTACATCGCCGATTTCCGCCGGTATCAGGTGGTAAATGCCAATACGCGGCAGTTGCATGCGATGGGCGCGGAGATTTTATGCCTGGAAAAATTGCGGCCACACGTACACTTTGAACGGGCGATTATGGCCGTTCGTTTCAGTCCGGAAATGATCGGCACCCAGTTTCACCCGGAAGCCGATCCGGAGGGTCTGCTGAAATATTTCCTGGAGCCGGAGCGCAAGGCATCCATTGTGGAAGAGCATGGTCCGGCGCGTTATGAGCACATGATCCACGATTTATCGAATCCGCAAAAGATCCAACTTACATTCCAGACCATTATTCCGAATTTTCTGAAAAACGCCATCGAACAGTTGTCCCTGGAATTGGTTTAAGTGCATAATGCAGTGCCGTTTGCTGCGTTATTCCACTTTCGCATTTCAACGATGGCAATATGGCACAAATGGGTTGGGTTTTCCTCGACAATCGCGGCGGACGGCATAAGGTCGGTCTGTACCATGGCGATCGTACGGGCCATTTGGTCATCCATTGTAATATGCGGGTTGTGCAAATTGATTTTTCGGTGCTGGAATCGCGGAATTACTCGTTTTTTATTGAAGATGAACTCTGTGAAGTGCACCTGGAAAAACAGTCCAACGGCTTTGGATACGAATTTGTCGTCAATAAAACCGTTGATACGCCCCGCAATCGCGAGCGTAAAGCCGACGCCAGGAAGAACAATAAATACCTGGTATATTTCGTAGTCGGACTGGTGGTAGTATTGGGACTGGCCGTTTTCGGCCTGCAACAATATGGCCGCAGTCAGAAAAATCGCGCCTACGAACGCAGTATCAGCAGTAAACTCACGCCATTACTTGAACAGCAACTCAATACCGCCGGCAGCACGTCCAACGCCCGCCTGTACGTGGTGGAAGAATCGCTGCAACGAAAAGTAGTCTATGGATTCTCAACGGCAGACGGGGCACAGGTGGCCGGCAAATTTGTGGTGCCGGATACGGGCGCTATTATGCTGCCCAATAATTTTCCACTCACCGATCAGGATGAATTCGAGGCGACTTATCTGCCCGACGACCCACAAGTGCACCGCATTAACTTTACCCGCCCTACTGCGCCTACGGTGGCGAATTATTTGAAACTCGCGGCGCAGGCAGAACAGTCCAATCATCCGGGTGAAACCGACCAGCACTGTTTTTGTGTCACCCGCGTTGCGCTGGAACGGCAGGGTTGGCCGGTACTGGCCCATTTTATTCACCAGAACGACCTGCCGGCAACGAGCCGGGAATACAACCGCGATTCGTATTTGCGCCTGGTGCGCGATGTAGAATTTGCCAAAGCTGTGAAGGGGGCATGCTGGGATAAATAAGGAATGGTGCTGCGATCAAACCGTCACCCTAAATTTGCACCTTTATACCAGCACCAGTCCGAATGAAATTTCTAAAAAAATATTTCTGGTTTCTCTTTGCCGGTTTTTCTCTGGTCTTACGCACCCTGTTGCAGGCGCACCCTGCCTGGACCGAGCAGTGGTATAGCCGGGGCTTTTTTCAGGGCGTTCGCTATACGATCGATTATTTGCCGGGCTGGCTGCCGTTTCCGTTTACGTATTTGTTGTTTGCGGTGCTGCTTTGGAAATTGATCCTTGGCGGGTCATTTTTATTTCGGAAAACAGTACCCCTTCGCCAACGCCTGCTGCAATCCGGTCGCCATTTGCTGGCGTTTATAGCCGGTACGATTGCGCTTTTCTACTGGGTATGGGGTTATAATTACAGCCGTATTCCGATCGAACAACACCTGGCGTTGCCGGCTATTTCCCTAACGACCGAAAATTTAAAAATGGCGCTGGATACCCAAACCACACTGGTTTTGGCCTTGCGCAGGCAGATACAAGCCGATAGCAGCCAGCCGCTCGCGCTGGAATTCGCGCCAGCGAAACTGGAACACGATATACGTCGGGAGGTAACCCGGGAATTACAACTCCTGGGCTACCCTACACCGGGGCGGCCGCGTGGCCGACAGCCGTTTTGGGATGGCTTTCTGTTGCGGTTCGGGGCGGCGGGTATTTACAATCCCTTTACGGGCGAATGCAATATTGACCAGGGTCTGCATCCTTTGACTAAACCATACAACCTGGCCCACGAATTTTGTCACGGTTACGGTTTTGCCGATGAAGGGACGTGCAACTTTCTGGCGTATCTGGCGCTGGAAAATTCTAATGATCCTTTGTTGCGCTACTCGGCGGAACTGGATTACTGGCGGGAACTGGCCAGTACCTACCGGCAACTGGAGCCGGAGGCGTACCTGCCGTTTCGCGCAGCGTTGCCAACCGGATTTCGCGCCGATCTGGACAATATTTACCAGCAAATGGCCCAATACCCGGAGTATTTTGCGGCATTTCGGTATGATGTGTACGACCAATATTTGAAAGCGCAAGGGATTCCGGAAGGGATGGCGAATTACGGCAAGGTCATTCCGCTGGTGATGGCGTACCGGATGAAATTGAAAGCAGGATAGTATCTATTGTTTTTGAATAATCGACGAAACCGGCAGCGATTTTTCCGATATCCATACTTTGATGTAGTAGGTGCCGGTGGGATAATCCGCCAAAGAGTATGAATCATCGCTGTTGGTTTCCGTACGGCGTTCAATGATCCGTCCACTGACATCGGTTATTTCTACTGCATAAGGCAATAGCGCCGCCACAATACGGAAGGTATTTTGCGTCGGGTTGGGTGCAATGGTAATCGGGATTTTTAAACTTTCAACCGTTACGATCGCCGATTTCTGCTGCGTCCCGTCGTTGTCAAAACTGGCAATGCGATAGTATAAAGTGGCTTCCGGCACGTTGTTGTCTTCAAACTGATAGGTTTCCCGCGTGTTGTCGCCAGTGGCTGGCATACGACCTATTGTCTTGAAATACAAGTCATTACCATCGGCGCGTTCCAGTTCGTAGTGGTCTACTTCGCGTTCAAATGCTGACCATTGCAAAGAAACCGTTTGTGCTTGCGAACGCTGCCCGGTGAACGCGTATAACTCGATCGGTAACAGCAGCGTCTGGCCTAGTTCAAAATTGTCGACTACATAGGTGGCTGCGGAAAAACGCCCCAGGTCGATATTGAACAGCAATGCCGTTTGCCCGGCCGGGGCAGTGAAGTTAAGGGTGATTTTTTGCCAGGCGGTGGTAGCGGTGAAATTGCCACCGGCGTACCAGGTATAATTGGTCGGATGAATAAACGCGAATGACGCCAGGCGAGTAGCATCCGCCCTGACCCAAAAGGACAGCGTATATTGCTGGCCAGGTATAATGCCGGTAGCCAGGCGCGACAACTGCACGTCCCAGGGATTAACCCCGGCGGTAATGACCTGGATACTGGCGGCTTTAGTGCCTTGCTGCACATTAGTGGTGGTGATGGCAATATTTCCGGTCGCTGTGTTGCCGGTGCGGAAATTCCAGTTGGCCAGATCTTGTTCAAATGCCGGATTTGCCCAGATATTGGTCGAAACATCCACGGTCAGGGATGGCGTAATCGTACCACAGCCGTTGTTCAATTGTACGGCCACCTCGCCACCCGTGCTGCCCCAATTCACCTGAATACTATGCGTGCCTTGTCCGCTGGCGATGGTAGCGTCCGTCGGAACCGACCAGGTATAAGTGGTGCCCGGAATATCGCCGGCCGTATAGGTTGTACTGGTCGCGCCGGGTTCGACCAGCGTCGGGCCGCTTACCGCCACATCTTCCAGTTTTTGATAGATGCGGATCCAGTCTGCTTCCATCGTCTGCGGGAAAACCGTGTTAATATTGGGACTGCCGGGCCAATTGCCGCCGACTGCTATATTTAACAACAAAGAAAAAGGCTGGTCGAAAGGCCATGGATTTGCGCCCAACTGGGTATTGGTAATGGTTTGGTATAAGATGTTATCGATGTAATACCGAATCGTACCGGGCTCCCACTCCACTGAAAACTCATGAAAAGCGTCGGCGAAAATGCCGCTGGGCAGGTCATAATAATTGCCGTAAGAAACGTGCACATTTCCGTTGGCACCATGGATCGTGCCATACGAGCGGGCGGGCTGGTTACCGATCAGTTCCATAATATCAATTTCGCCGCCGTAGGGCCAGCCGCCATACGGACTGTTGTCGGCCAGCATCCAGAACGCCGGCCAGATGCCTTGTCCGGTGGGCAATTTCAGGCGGGCCACAAATTTTCCGTAGGCGAACGCCACCTTATCCTTGGTTACAATGCGTGCAGAAGTATAGTTGCTGCCCATATAATTTTCGGCTAATGCCTTGATTTTCAGGCTGCCATTATCGACGCTGACGTTTTCTGTCCGCGCGGTGTAATATTGCAGTTCGTTGTTGCCCCAGCCGCCAGCGCCGGTATTGTACGACCAGTCGGCCGTGTTGAGCGCAGTGCCGCTGAATTCATCGGACCAGACCAGGTTCCAGCATTGCGCGTAAGACGTCGTGGTAAAAAAGAGGCTAAACAGAAGGGATAACAGGCGAATATTCATGGCAGAAAATTTGAAAGTAATATTGAAAACACTATTACGGGGCGAATGTAATATGCTACTTTCGGGGCGTTATTGAAACGGTAAGAAAAGTATGCCAGCCGCATGTGCTAAAATTGCTGGATGGTTTTCAGAATCCGGTGGAACATAATTTGGGGTTGTTCAGAGACGATCCAAAAGGACAATTTTATGCGACTGTGGAAGCCAGGAAGCCCATGCCGTTGCAAGACCGGCTCAGCATAGTTTCCAAAGTAGATACCGTTATTACCTTCGATCCTGAAACGTATGAAGAGAAAGTGGTAATCGTACGCAACGATATAAATCTTAATAATATTAAATCCCTTCGCTTGTTGCAAACCTGGTACTGGGACGAGCGTAAAAACCGGCTTTCCATCTGTTCGGATCAGGTAGGGCCTATAATCGATATGATTGATTATAATGGAAATTTGAGATTTTCCAGACCTTTATACTATGTTAAGGTAAAATAAGGCAATACACGCGTAAAAAATCCAGTCCATGACATCAAAAGCAGCCACACCTGCCGAATATCTCAACTCCCTGCCGGAAGACCGGAAAGCCGTTATCACGGATTTGCATTATGCTATTGTAGACAATCTGCCCAAAGGATTTGCTTCCACTATGGGTTATGGCATGTTGTGTTATGTGGTGCCGCATTCGCTCTACCCGACTGGGTACCATTGCGATCCGAAAATGCCGTTGCCTTTTATCAGTCTGGCTTCGCAAAAAAACTACATCTCATTTTACCACATGGCTTTGTACGAAGGGCCATTGTTGACATGGTTTCTCGAAGCGTACGCCAAGGTTTCTACTAAAAAACCGGATATGGGCAAGTGCTGTGTGCGCTTCAAAAAAGCGGCCGATGTGCCGGTGGCATTGTTGGGCGAATTATGCACTAAAATAACGCCTGAGCAGTGGATGGCAACGTGCGAAAAACATCTTAAACCGTCCCGCTAAGATTACACTACATTTGTCCGGCCACCAATAATCAAGTGCCTGTAGCAGGATCGACCTGATTTTGTTTCGACATTTTAGTTTTGCAGATACAGTCCGATACTCCGTCCAAATTTATGCGTGACACGGCTATACAAGATGCTACTGGTACCCAGGGATTGATGAAAGTCATTATGGCCTCGTCGGTAGGTACCCTGATTGAGTGGTACGACTTTTACATCTTTGGTGCGATGGCGACGACCATTTCCAGGCAATTTTTTCCACAGGACAATCCCACCGCAGCCTTCCTGGCTACACTGGCCACTTTCGCGGCGGGGTTTATCGTGCGTCCTTTCGGTGCCCTGGTGTTCGGCCGCATTGGCGACCGTATCGGGCGTAAATACACCTTTCTGCTGACGCTCCTGTTGATGGGCGGCTCCACTTTTGCCATCGGGCTGATACCCGGATACCGGCAAATCGGGATATGGGCACCGGTGTTGATCCTGTTGTTGCGCTTTGTGCAGGGGCTAGCCCTGGGCGGCGAATACGGGGGCGCGGCGACCTACGTAGCCGAACATGCCCCCGCGCATCGTCGCGGTTATTTCACCGCATATATTCAGACGACCGCCACGCTGGGTTTCTTCCTGTCCCTGGGCGTGATTCTGACCACGCGGAAAGTGCTGGGCGTCGAGGTATTCAATGACTGGGGCTGGCGGGTGCCGTTTATTGTATCGATCTTTCTGATTGCTGTATCGGTTTACATCCGGATGCGCATGGCTGAGTCGCCCATGTTTGCCAAAATCAAGCGGGAAGGGAAAATCTCTACGAATCCATTGAAAGAATCATTTGCCCGCAAAGCCAACCTGAAAATGGTGTTATTGGCCCTATTTGCGGCAGTAATGGGCCAGGGCGTGATCTGGTACACCGGCCAGTTTTATGCGCAAACCTTTATCGAACGCACGCTTGCGGTGGAGTTTGAACAGGTGCGGTACCTGTTGTGCATCGCCATTCTGGCCGTCACGCCTTTCTTCCTGGTCTTTGGTGCCTGGTCGGACAAAGTAGGCCGAAAAGCCATTATGATGAGTGGTATGCTGCTGGCGATCGTCACGTATCGTCCCATTTACAAGGCTATGTACCATCTGGCCGATCCGGACGCCAAAACGGAAATAATGGCACAGCGTTCGGTCAACACCACGGTGGTCGTGACCGCTACCGGAGACTCAACGTTTACCACCGCGACCATGCGCTTTTTTACCGACGGAGCATCCCTGAAAGTAGTGAAAAAGGCGACCGTACTGGCGGATGCCTCCAAACTTGCGGTAAAACCCGAAATAACCAATACCTTCTGGTTGTCTTCTTATGACTTCTGGATGATGGCATTATGGGTGTTTATCCAGATTCTATACGTGACCATGGTCTACGGCCCGATTGCGGCTTTCCTGGTCGAGTTATTTCCGACGCGTATTCGCTACACGTCGATGTCGCTGCCATATCATATTGGCAATGGCATTTTCGGCGGACTCACCCCATTTATTGCCACGCGGCTGTTTGATGCCAGTAAAACAGCGAACAACCCCTCTGGAGATCCGTATGTGGGGCTGTGGTATCCCATTATTGTGGGTGGCATCTGTTTTGTGCTGGGAATGCTTTTTCTACCCTGGAAAAATGATGAAAATGTGCTCGACTAAACGCACATTTGCCTGGACAATTATTTTCATACATTGAATCACACGCTACTATCAATATGAATGTGCTCAAACGTTTTTCCGGTTTCTTGTGGATATTTCTGGGAGTGGCCGTTTTATTTCTAATGGTTAAACAGGCCGGTACTGAGATTGATGTTGCTACCAAAATCGGCACGGCGGTGCTCGATACCAAAATGTTCTGGTATATTATCATTCCGATTTTCACCCCGATCATGTCCGGATTGTGCCTGTTCGGATGGTATGCCTGGAAAGGGGAATACGATCGGATTGCACGCGATTCAAGTATGACCGGAAAGGAATAAAAACTTGGGGATACATGTACTTGACCAGATACACACCTTTTTACCCCCTTAATTCCTGCTCCCTCACCATCTACTCATTTGCATCATTACCATGACATCACAAATCAAAACGTTTGAAGAATACCAGACGGTATATGCGCAATCGGTGGCTGACCCCGAAGGCTTTTGGGCGGAACAGGCAGCGACGTTTCAATGGAAAAAGCCCTGGACAAAAGTCCTTACCTGGAATTTCAAACAACCGAAAATAGCCTGGTTTGCCGGCGGCAAACTCAATATAACGGAAAACGTACTGGACCGGCATCTCGCCACCCGGGGCAAACAAACCGCCATCATCTGGGAGCCCAACGATCCGAATGCCAAGCCTAAAAAACTGACTTACAAGCAATTATACCAGCAGGTCTGCCAATTTGCCAACGCGCTCAAAGCGCAGGGCGTGAAAAAAGGCGACCGAATCTGCATCTACATGCCCATGACGCCCGAACTGGCCATCGCCATGCTGGCCTGTGCGCGCATCGGTGCGATTCACTCGGTTGTTTTTGCCGGTTTTTCGGCCGTATCCATCGCCGACCGGATCAAGGACGCACAATGTAACGTAGTCATTACGTCCGATTACAATGCACGGGGCACTAAAAATATTCCGGTCAAACAGATCGTCGAC
Organism: Chitinophagales bacterium; assembly: GCA_038203695.1. GTDB lineage: Bacteria > Bacteroidota > Bacteroidia > Chitinophagales > Saprospiraceae > M3007. The sequence goes on along the minus strand of JBBRDQ010000001.1, from coordinate 52,283 downwards.
GACGCCCTGCAACTCGGTTGCGATTCGGTACAGACCGTGATTGTACACCAAAATACCGGTGAAAAAGTGACGTGGCAGGAAGGGCGCGATCACTGGTGGCACGAAATCATCGTGAACAAGCGCAAGACCTGCAAAGCGCAGTCTATGAATTCGGAAGACCCGCTGTTTATTCTCTACACATCCGGTTCTACGGGCAAGCCCAAGGGTGTCGTGCATACCCACGGCGGTTACATGGTGTACACCGCATACACGTTCCGCAACGTGTTCCAGTACCAGGAAAATGAGATTTACTGGTGCACCGCCGATATAGGCTGGATCACGGGCCACTCGTACATTATTTACGGCCCTTTATTGGCCGGCGCTACCAGCCTGATCTTTGAAGGAATCCCGACTTTTCCGGATGCGGGCCGTTTCTGGGAGGTAATTCAACGCCATAAAGTCAATATTTTCTACACTGCTCCAACGGCTATCCGCGCACTGATGGCCGCCGGCGACCAGTGGGTGAAAAACCGGCGCATGCCTTCGCTGCGGGTATTGGGCAGTGTGGGCGAGCCCATCAATGAAGAAGCGTGGAACTGGTACAACGAAAAAATTGGCAAAAAACGCTGTCCGATCGTCGATACGTGGTGGCAGACCGAGACCGGCGGCATGATGATTACGCCGATTGCGGGCATCACGCCGACCAAACCCTGTTTTGCCACATTACCCTTGCCGGGCGTTCAGCCAGTATTGGTAGACGCCAATGGTAAAGTGTTGATTGGCAACGATGTAGAGGGCATGCTTTGTATTAAATTCCCTTGGCCAGGCATACTCCGCACTATCTATGGCGACCACGAGCGCTGCCGGCAGACCTATTTTGCCACCTTCAAGCATATGTATTTTACCGGCGATGGTGTGCGGCGCGATCACGACGGGTATTACCGCATCGTCGGCCGGGTAGATGATGTAATCAACGTCAGCGGTCACCGCATTGGCACTGCGGAAGTGGAAGATGCAATCAATAAACACGAAGATATTGTCGAAAGCGCGGTCGTTGGTTTTCCACACGATATCAAAGGACAGGGTATTTACGCGTATGTAATCGTGACCGAGAAAATTTCGGACCATGCGGCGTTTCGCAAACATGTGCTGGAGATCGTCACCAAACAGATCGGCGCCATCGCCAAACCGGATAAAATCCAGATCGTGTCGGGCCTGCCCAAGACCCGTTCGGGTAAGATCATGCGGCGCATTTTGCGGAAAATCGCCGAAGGAGACACGTCGAACCTCGGGGATATTTCTACGCTGCTCAACCCGGAAGTGGTGGAGGAAATCAAGCAGGGAGCAATTAGGGAGTTTTGAGTTTTTGCGCGTTTTGAGTTACGCAACCATTCGCTGTTTTCCAAACATGCTGGCAATCGTGCGTCCAATGTAACGAACTCAAAACGCGCTACCCAAACCCACTATTTAAACCATCCAAACCGCAGCGTAAAAGCATACACCGGCGCATTCAGGTCTCTTTTACCATAACTGCCCCAGCCGTCGAAACCATCTACAACCCGGTAGCCGGCAGAAGCGCCCAGCCGAAACCAGCGGGCCACATTGAGTTCCAGGCCGACCTCCGGCACGACCACCAGCGTGGCATCAATCCGGTCGTCGTCTATTTCCCAGTCATCTTCAAAATTCGTGAGCCCTACCGCGCCGCCGGCTACTTTGACCGATGTGTACAAGTGCAGGAGTTTGTGCGATGGGATGGTGTAACCCATCCACAAGCCGCCGTAGCCCAGCGCAAGTTGCTGCGAACCGATTTTCGGCCGCTCGAACGTCTCCCCCATGCCAAAGAGTCCGATAAAAAAATTGTTGAGCACTACGCCACCGCCGCCACCGGCACCGTAGCCGGTTTTGCTATTGTTGTTGCTCCAGGAAAAGATGGGGCCGCCAAATCCGCCGGTTACGCGGCTATTTTTGAACAGTGTTTCATTTTCTTTTTGTGCAAAAAGCGCCGTGGAAGAGAGCATCAGGGCAAAAAGTATCCATTTTGTTTGCATAATACGGATGTTTAGAATCGTGTGTTTTTGCTGAGACACCCGTCGCAAACTTTACCCTGATGCACATCCATCTTCTTTTCAGCACATCCCATCAAGAAGTGGAAGTGGATGTTTGAAAAGAAAGCTGATGGGATTAGGTGTTAGGCTGGGCCGCCCGTTGAAACGAGCGGTTACAAGATGTTAGATGTGATTGGGTGTTACGCCTACATGCGGAGCATGTACTGGAATATGACCTTGATTTTGTGGTCAATAATAAGCGGGACCGAAAACACATCGGCCATCTTGAAACCGCCGATTTCAAGCACCTATTTTCTCAAATTTTCAAGCAACTTTGTACTTTTTTACCTAACTAAAAGTGCACGGCTGGAAACACGCTCGACCAAGAAAGGTGCATGACAATGCGTTGCGCTAAAATAGTAAAACAACGGGCGATGAACAGTTTTTCCAGTTCCGGCCATTTGGCGACCAGTTGTCCGATATGCGCATAATCGGTTTTGGTAATCACTAGCAGCGTACAATCGGTGAATGCCTGCAGGTTCCAGCGCGCCGGCTGATCGAATAAAAAACTGGCAATGTCGCCGAAAAATACCCCGGTGTGGCAATCCATTTAGTCACTTCCTGTCCGGTAGTATCGGTTAAATATTCGCGCATAATGCCGCTTTGCACAAAGCCCAGTTTGTCGGCATAACGGCCTTCTTTCAGAAAGTAGTCGCCTTTTTTGTATTCCTGCAACTTGAAAAAAGGCATTATGGCATCGACCGTATGTTGCGGCACCCCAAAATACGACTGGATGTATTTTTCAAATTCGTTTTGCATAAAGTGTTTATGGTGATTGTTTGACTGGTTTATGAGTGTGTGTATACCTGTTTACCAATCTGTTGTAAGCCGTCGCCAAATATGTGCACCCGAACCGAAGTCCATCTCTTTGTAATACACGTTGCCGTTTTTCTTTTTAATGTACGTTGGGCTGGGTTGCGGCTGACCTTCTTCATAGAGAAAGTCATTTTCCGTCATGTTCCAGTGGCGCACTTCTTTCCATGCACCGTTTTGATAGGTCGCCAGCGCACAGGAATTCATCGACGACATATCCACATCGTAAATATAATATACGATCTCGTCGGTGCGGTCGCCATTCAGGTCGCCAACGTTTTTCAGGTACCCAAATCCGTTCTGACAGTCGCCTGATTCTACATCAAAAGATTTGATGGCCGGATTTTTACTGGCCAGTCGCACCAACGGTTCCTTTTGAGCGATCCACTTTTGTTTGTAAAAGAGGCAGTCTATCCATTCCATCATTTCTTTATTGGATGTACCCCTGAAATCATAGTCCTTATTCGTCTCCTTACCGGTTAACAGACTGATGTATTTTTCATAAAGGGTGTCTTGCACGCCATCACCATCGAAGTCGCCGACCACTGATCTGTGCGGTCCCCAAATGGTTTTTGATTGGGCGATAGCGGCTATGGAATCCAAGCGGGCTTCCTGTTTTTTGCGGTTGACGGCTTGTACAAGAGAGTCTTGCAAACGTTGTTGCAGGGAATCGGGGGCCGTCGGCACTGGTGCAACCGGTTCGCCTGGCACAGGTGGCGACTGACAACCGAGCCATAAAATCAACGCACTAAGGAACGTTCGTTTCATTGTAAATCAGGCTTTAAGGGCTTAGATTCCTGCATCCAGGTGAGTTGGAGCGTTTCGCCGGAAGTGAGTTGAATCGTTTGTTGGAACATTTTGGGTGATGGAGCGTGGCTTTCGTTCACTTGTGCTTAATCAGTGAGATTCCCGCGTGGGTTGTGGCCGTTTTGATCTTTAAAAGTGCGAATGTAGTTGCGCTCAATGCGCTTTGCCTCTTTCCTGCCTCCAATATCTACAATAAGAATTCTGGCAAAAAAGCGCAACCAGTCGACGCCGAGATTGAGAAAATTAACCTGCGCCCGCATTCGGTTGGAATAGCCATCTTCATCAATCGGATCGTGGCTGATACCGTATTTGAACACTACATCATCTACAGAATCACGTATTTCGTAAAGATGATGTAGTTTATTATTTAAATTAGAGTTGCCGTGTTCCGCCATGTCCTGCAATTACTTTTTCCAACCCTCTTTATTGCTGTAAGTCTCATAATTAAAAGCAGGCAAGGCATTAAACTCCTTACCGGTTTTACGTTTATAAGCACTTATAGCAACGTATAATAAAGGTTCAAAAGTGGCATCAATGGGCATTTCAGCAGGGTTTTGCCGTATTTTTTCATAATAATCACGCCCATTGGCTACTACCGCACATCGGGCATACAGAAAATCATCAACCGACAAATAGCCTTCTTCTTCCGCATCTTCCAGGAAAACCTGTGCGTGATCTTTTGTGTCTAACTGCCAAAGTTTTTCGGAAAGAATGTCGGCAAACCGGTAGATGTAAGCCAAGGGTTGCTGCATTAATATCTGAATAACGGGCGCTATTATACTGGCGTCATCTTCTTCATTCGACCAGTTTAGTTGTGCGATCGTTTGCCAAAAATCTTCCACGGAAAAAACTACGGTCGAATCAGGCTGGTCATGCACGCGGATTTCCAACTCTGCATGCGCAAAATCGTGCTTCAAATTCTCGACGAACTTCGTATCAAGTTCCTCAATATTCATTTTTAATACAGCAGTCATAAGGTCAAACTTGACTTGTTACAGGTATCCAATGTTTAAAAGATTACAAACAAAGTTAGGTTTATTTAACCAGTTGTGGTGAAATATAGTTACTTCAACGGCACCCGCCGCCTGAAATAAAACCAATACACCACCCACCCCAACGCCACCACCAGCAATCCCGCGCCCGCGCTCACCGGCGTGGTAAAAATCGTGTAGGACACAAACCAGGCACAAATACCGACAAAAATTATGGGCACAACGGGGTACAAGGGTGTGCGATAAGACGCGGTCATTTCGGACGACTCGTTGGCCGGGTCCGATAATTCGGTGCCGCTTTGCCGGCGTTTTCGTTCGCGATGCCGGAAGATAAAAATAGTCGTGCCCACCAGCATCAGACCGATCCAGTCGACAAATGTGACGTACTCGATCAGGTTTTCAAAAGTGCCCCAGAACAGGATCAAAATAATGGCCCAGGTACTTTGCACCAGGATCGCGTTCACCGGCGTCTGCCAGCGCGGATGTACGGCGGCCAGTTTTTCAAAGAAAATACCGTCTTTGGCCATGGCATAATAAATACGCGGCGCGGTCATACAGTAAATACCGGTCGTCCCAAAAGTCGATAATGCGATCAGAAAAGCCATCAAAGGGCCGGCCCAGGCACCGATCGTGCCCATGGCGTCGGCGGCTACCGTCTTGGAAGCGGCAATCTGTTCCACGGGTAACAGGCGCATATAAGCCACATTCGCCAGTACATACACCAAGGTGACGATCGCCGCACCCAGCATCATCGCCCGGGGGACATTGCGGGTGGGATTGCGGGTTTCGCCGGCGAGAAAAGAGGCGTGTTGCCAGCCGCCATACGACCACAATACGCCGATAAAAGCCGTGGCAAAAGCCGTCCACAAATTAACCGGTTCGGTGGTGGCAAAAGCACTGTGCGCATTGGCATTTACGGCAATCGGCTGCACAAAAAAGAAACCGCTCACAATGATCAGCAACAAGCCCAGCAGTTTGGCACCGGTAAAAATATTGGCAATCCACTCCCCGATTTTTACGCCGAATAAGTTGATAACGGTCAAAAAAACGGTAATGCCAATGGCCAGCGGCACCACCAGCGAACTATCTTTTTCGCCGCCAAACAGCGAGATAAGGTGCTCGGCACACACCACTACCAATGCGGCAATACTGCCCGAGGTGCTGATAAACAGGATAAACCACCCGTATAAAAATCCGACGCCATCGCCATACGCCTCCCGCAGGTACACGTATAAACCACCGGCACCGGGGAATTTGCTGCCCATTTCCGCATACGTCAGCGCGCCGGTCAGGGCTACGACGCCCCCAAGCACCCACAACGCAATCACAAATGAGGGAAGATGTACTTGCTGGGCGATCTGGCCGGGCGTACGGAAAATACCACTCCCAATCGTGCTGCCGACGGCAATCATGGTAAGTCCGTACAGGGTGAGGTTGCGCCGTAGTTCAGCGGTCATTTTATAATGATTAATGGTTAATGGTTAATGATTAATACTCATAATAGATTGATAGTGTACAAATTATGTAAAATAACTCAAAACTCAAAACTAATAACCATCTTCCCCTTCCATTCCGCCTCCGGTGCCAACGTAACCAGGCCCTGCTGATTGTTGAAAGCATCGACGTTGCAGGACATGGGTTCGAGGGCGATGCTGGCGCGGTGCGGCGGCGTAAATACCTGAAAGTAAGGGAACTGACGGGCGTTGGCTTTCACCGCGATCTTGCCTGCGGGTCCTTGAAGGACCATTTTATAACTACCGCTGTCGCGTGCGCTGCGGAAACAATTGTCCAGTACGGTGTCACCCACTTTCTTGGTACGCTGGAATGTCGGATAAGGGGTAGGCGCGCCAGTGGGGATCATGCGGTCGTTGATGGCAACCATTTCACAACCAGGCAATTGCATAGAATGATCGCCGGCTTGTTCGGCCAGGCGGAAGTAAGGATGCCAGCCGAAACCGATCGGAATGACTTCGGTATGCAGATTGCGGCAGGCTGCTTCCAGGGTAAAAGTACCGTTGTCGTGCAGCATGAACTCCACTTCCAGGGTGAAAGGGAACGGATAATATTCCCGGCTGCCGTCATAATTGAAACTGCACAGGATGCTGGCGTGGTCCTTGGCTAAAAAGATATAGTCGACCGTAAATGCCTCGTCGCGCACAAAACCGTGGATGGCATTTTCCGTGGCAGCATTATTGAGGGGAAATTGATAGGATTTGCCCAACCAGTTGTATTTACCGTGGTCCAGGCGATTGGGGAACGGGAATAACAACACGCTTTTCCCCCATTTAGCGGCCGTCAATTCTTCGGGGGTAGTGAATCCATCCAGGATATTGCGCCCGCCAAAGGAGAGGTCGAGCAGGTTAGCGCCCCGTTCAGGTACGATACTGAAACCATTACCCGTCGCCGGATGGTGCAGTTCATACCGGGTATAAGGGCCGAATGTAGATTTATTTAACTCGTACATAGCGGGAATAAAGTTTTGCGCAAATGTGCTAAAAATTAAACCATACGCCGCCAGATTTTTTTGCTTTGGGCGTGCGTCTAAAATTAAACTGGCTGATCGCCCATCAAAATTTGAAATTGAAAAACAATTCTGACTTACCTTTACCGCTGTGCTTGCCCGTATGTTAATACCCATTCTTTTGCAGACTTTTCGAACTCGTTTACCGCTCCCCTACCTCGTAGTGTTGTTACTCACTGCTGTGCAGCCGCTTTTTGCACAACAAACCCCTGTATTGACGGCAAAAATTGAGCGGAGTATCCTCTCAGTCGGCAATAACGTGGACGTTTCTTACATCCTGCGGGATGCGAGTGGCACTGCATTTCGCGCGCCGCAGTTCAAAGGCTGCCGGGTGGTTTCGGTCGACGGCCCTATTCGAGGCGGCGGCTTTAATAACGGACGGCCTTATTACCAGGAATCCTGGGTGTACACCCTGGAAGCCACTACGCCGGGCAATTATTCGATTGCGCCCGCAACGGTTGAGGTAAATGGTAAACAGTTGAATTCCAATACGTTGCCCTTAAAGATAAAGGCCGTGCGCGTGGCCGCGTCGGCGATTTTTCTGGTCGGCGAGTTCGAACACGACACCGTTTTTGTCGGACAACAAATCGCCTGGCGGCTGAAAGTCTGCACCAGTATCGATGTGCAGGGCGATAGTGAATTGGCGATGCCCAATTTTGAAGGTTTCACGGCCAAAGAAAAAAAGCGTTTTGATACACGTTCGCAAAGCGAAACCATCCGCAATAAAACCTATACCGTCCAGACACTATACGAAGCCGGGCTGTATCCGCAAAAAGAAGGACTGTCCACGGTAGACAGCGCAACACGCCGCATTGGCGTCGTGCAACAGCAGCGCGGTTTACCACCCGTACCGGTGCAGACGGTATTGCAGGCTCCTCCGGCGCAGTTGTGGGTAAAACCGCTGCCTATGCCGGCACCGGAAGGTTTTGCCGGACTGATAGGGCGTTATACCTGGCAAGTGCAAGTTGATCGCGATTCGCTACGGGTAGGCGAGGCGCTGATCATGAGTATTCACCTGGAAGGCACCGGCAATCCGCAGCGCTTTGCTGCACCGACCCTGACCCTTCCGCCCGGATTTGAGACCGCCACGCCTCAGGTGCGCGACGAAGATGTCTATGAAAATGACCAGGCAACTTTTATCCATGCGCAAACACTCGACTACTTGATTCTGCCAAAACAAGCCGGTCAGTTTACGCTCCATCCGCAAATTGTATTTTTTAATACCGATAGTAGCCGGTACGATACGTTACGCCTGGAAAAACCTTTCCCGATAACCGTACTGCCAGGTGCCGCTTTCTTGCCCGATGCCGGGAACAGCAGTTCCAGTGCTTATTTTGAACGATCGCTGACCTGGTTGCAGCTGCCGATTGTGTGGGGTTCGCTGGCCTTGTTGGTTTTATCGCTCGTTCTGTTGTTGTGGTGGAAAAAACGCCCTAAAACGGCAAAAACGTCGTTTGTAAGCGAGCCTACGCCGATGTTGCCGCTGAACGATCGCTTTTTTGCCGCCAGCCAGTTGTTGCAGACCGGCCCACCGCGCGCTTATTACGATACCCTATTCAAAGCCTTTAAGGAGTACCTGGCGGTGCGCCTGGACCTGTCGCCGACTGTCTTGACGCCGACTACCATGCGGCAGCGTATGGCGGAACGCCGGGTGCCGTTTAACCAGATTCAGTCGGCACTGACCATCTGGCAAACCTGCGAACAAGCCGTCTTTGCCGGACAAAATCAATCCGCCAGTATGAACAACACCTGGGCCGAAACCAACAAACTGGTGAAAGATCTGGACGCCCTGTTAGGCGATAAAATCTAGTGACGCGCGGAATTTCGGTACATTTTGAGGGAATAAACCCATGCTTCATACTATATTGCCGGGTCTTCCTGTTCTAGGTGCCTGCGGCAAATCACTACGCTAAATTATTTCCTACCCCGCGCTTTTATGTTTTTACTAAAAAAATATACTGCCTGCCTGCTGCTTCTTTCGATCATTAGCATTGCCACGACGGCCTGCGAAGAGGATATCTCCGTTCCAAAACCGCGGGCCTATCCGCGCGTGGATTATCCCGCCAAGGTCTATAAACCGTTCGATGCAGCGTATTGCAATTTTACGTTCGACCAGCCTGCCTATGCGACAATCGAGCGCGATACGACGTTTTTTGGTGGGAAAGTGCGCAATGATTGCTGGTTTAATCTGGATATAGCCGCGCTCAATGCAAAAGTGTATTTTACGTACAACCAGATCGGCAGCCGGGCCGATTTTGACAGATTTGTGCAGGATGCGTACGAAATGACCAACAAACACAATGTCAAAGCCAGTTACATTGAAGAAATCCCGATCGAACGCAAAGCCGACCAAGTGTATGGCATCGTTTTTAACGTCGAAGGACCGGTTGCATCGGCCTATCAGTTTTTTCTAACCGACTCCACCCACAATTTTGTCCGCGGCGCTTTGTACTTCAACACACAGGCCCGGCCCGATTCTTTGGCCCCGGTCCTGAATTTTATGAAAGCGGATGTCAATCGCATGATCCAGACGCTGAAGTGGCGCTCCTAGATGCCTATTTATCATTCCATTCTTTTACCCGCATTTCATAGCGCTGCCGATTGATTGGCCAGGCATCTTTATCGAGCGAACCTTCCAGTTCTTCGTCCATTCCTTGTAAAAGTTGCGGAAAAAAATCAAGGGCGGTCAACTTTTCCACTTGGTCGATGCTACAGGCATAGTTCATCACCGGCTGGATGCTGCGGGCATTGGGTATCATAAACGCAATGGCGCGCTGCTGGTCGGGAGCATACAAAACTTTATAATAAGCCGCCGGAACGGTTACTTTGCTAAAGCCGATCTGCGCCAGCCCGGGCTGCGTAAGTACGGGGCCGGTCACAATGTACAGGTGGTTGAATTTGCGCGCCCAGTCGCGGGTCAATTCCTCCAGTTCCCGCCAGATACCGACATTGAACGCCGGCACCTGCGGGCTCATATTGCTCATAAAAAAAGTCTCGTCGATGGCCGATTCACTGAAAGCCATATCGGCGGCCGGGCAGAGGTGACCCTTGTCGTAACCACTGGCATTGTAATCGCGTGGCGTAGCGCTTTCGGTGCGCACTGCTGCGTCGGGGCGGAAGGTATTGGGCCGGGCCGCCCAGTTTTCATTCAAGCGGTCGCGGGTCAGATCATACGCCACCCATTCGGCCTGTTCATGGTCTTCGGAATACGAAAGGGTGTACCAGGTGTGGCGTACGATCTCGCCAGTTGTCGAAACCGGCAGGATATTTTCCGGCACCTGCGAAACCGTCGGGTTGGGTGTCGCGGGTTTGGGATCGGCGGAAGCAGGCAGTTCTGTTTTCGGGGTACTATCCGCAGTTTCTGCCGGTTTTTTGCCCGAAAATTGATTAAAAAGCCAAAAAGCCACGGCGGCTAACACCGCAAAGGCACCAGTTTTAAACAGAAAACCACCGGAATCGGAAGATGAGCGTCGAGCCATTTTATCAGGAGTGAAAAGTGAAGTATGAAAAGGGAAGCCTGTACGACCTTCTTTATTTCACCGGCAAAAATAAACTTTTTGTTGTTTATTTTTCACAGTCACTCATTTTTTGTTTTTTAACTTAGAACACACGACGCAGTTTATTACGCCTACCTATCCAATGGATCGCCAGGAAAGCAATTTTCTGGCCGTCATGTTTCCTATACTGCGGCAATTTATTTTACCACCACAAATTTAGACTGCCCCCAGATACGTCCGTCGCTGCGCGCAAAGGCAAAATAGACGCCGGCTGCCAGATCGGCCAGGTCTATGGGAGTTTCCTGCGCTTGCAGACCCGTGAATTGTTCTTCCCAAACCACCTTTCCTGCTGCGTTGGTGATAAAAATCGCTGTTTGCCGGCGCGATGGGAGGTTTTTCAGCACCAGATTGGCGTGATCGGTCACTAAGTTGGGCAACACCCGCAGCGAAGGCGCTAACACACCACCGGGGGTAAACGTGGAAACATTGTTGCCCAGTTGAATCGAATCTAGCGGAAAAGTCATGATACTGCGGGCATGTGTGCCGGCAACCAGCGTTTTAAGTACCGGATTGAGGGTTAGGGCAAACACCGGCACAAAGGGCATACCCGTGCCGAGCCGTTCCCAATGCTGACCGCCATTGATCGTGCCGTAAACACCGCCGTCGGTGCCGACAAATATAATTGAATCCTGATGCCCGGGCATAATCAGCACGTCGTAGATGGCAAAACCAGGCAGATTGCCGGCGATATTCGTCCAGGTATTGCCGCGGTCGTCGGAGCGGTGCAGGTGTGGTTGCGGGTCGTTGTCTTTATAGCCGGTTTGGGTTACGTACACGCGGTCGAGTAGGTTGGGCGACGCTTTCACGCTGGAAACGAAGCGTTCGGGCAGGCCGGCGCTGATATTTACCCAGTCTTGCTGGGTTGGATTCCCGCGCCAGACATTAGCGTCGGAGGTGCCCGCATAGAGCAGGTCGGTCTCCAGCGAACTTTCATGGACGGTCGTGATCACGTGGTAGCGACTGCCATAAATGATCCCGTCGGTCAAATCGGGGCTGACGGGAAACCAGTTGGGCGGATGGCCATAACTCTGTTGCACACGGTACGTTCCGGCGTACATGACTTCGTAATTATTGGGACTGATAAAATAAGGCATATCCCAATCGCGCCGGTCGTCGGTGAGTGTACCGCTTACCGAATTCACGTTTCCGTCCATATCAACGCCATAAATCGTCCCGTTTTGGGTTTCATAATAAAAAACATTCGGGTCTTCGGGGTGATAAACGGCTTGAAAGCCATCCCCGCCAAACAGCCGCGGCCAGTCGTTGACAATGGAGGCATCCCCGCCGGCCGTGCCATTATCCTGCATCCCGCCGATATACCAATCGGGCTGAAAAGGGTTGAATGCCACCCGGTAAAACTGGCTGGTGGGGTTATTTTCGATTTTTGCCCAGGATTGCCCACTGTCGGAAGAGCGGTACAACCCGCCGTCGGTGGCTAATAAAACCGTGTTGGCATCGATGAAAGCCAGGTCGTGTTTGTCAGCATGTACCTCGTAGGTCCACCATTCGGGCGTAGTAATAAACCAGTTTTCGCCGCCATCTACCGAGCGCCACAATTCTATTCCGCAGACATACAGGTCGTTGTCATCGAACGGATTGATGAATACTTTGCCAAAATACCAGCCAAAACCGCCCATAAAACCGGCATCCAGCCCCGTCTGGGGCAATGGCGACCAGGAAGCGCCGGCGTCGGTGGTTTTATAGATGTTGTCCATGTCGAGCGTGGAATCCACTACGACTGCGAGCACAAAGTTCGGATCATTGGCCGAAATGGACAGTCCGATCCGGCTTTTTCTATTTTGCGGCAATCCACCTTCGAGTTTGGTCCATGAATTACCGCCATTGGTGGTTTTCCAGATGCGGGCGTTGTTACCGGTGACGAAACTTTCCTGATTATTGCGGATGCGATCCCAGACAGATGCATACAGCGTATTTGGATCACTACCCGACATTTGCAGGTCGATCACGCCGCTGGCATTGGAGACAAACAAAACTTGCTCCCAGGTCTGTCCGCCGTTGCTGGACTTGTACAAACCACGTTCATTGTTGCGGGTAAAAGGCAGACCCATAGTGCCGACATATAAGATATTTGGATTGGTGGGGTGAATGATAATCTTAGAGATAATGCGTTGATTTTCAAGCCCTAAGTATTTCCAGGTAGTCCCCGCATCCGTACTTTTCCACAATCCGTCGCCGACAAACGGGTAGCCGCTAATATTGGGATCGCCGGTACCTACATAGACGATATTCGGGTTTTGCGGATCGAGTTCGATATCACCGATCGCCAGCGCATTTTGCCCGTCGAAGATCGGATTCCAGGACAGTCCGCCGTCGATTGTTTTCCAGACGCCGCCGCGGCAATAGCCGATATAGATAATGTCCGGATTAGTGGGATCGGCTTTAATGGTATTGACCCTGGAACCGATATTGCCTGGGCCTTCAATGGTCCAGGGAGCATTAAATCCGGGGTTGTTTCCACGCGATTGCACGCCATCGCGCGCACGGGTGAGAGCGGTTTTATAAGCGCGCAATCCGGGTTTGAAATCGGGGTATTCCCGGATCAGGTATTGCCATTCGTCGGGCCACAAACCGCTGCCCTGATGTTCGGCCGCCTCTTTTTCAGGTTCGCCGGACGAATCAGTCAGTGGGACTTCGCGGTTTTTTTGTAATGAATAACCCAAAAGGATTAAAGCCATAACGGCTATTATCAAGATATTTCGCACTGGAAAGGGGGGTGTGGTCTGACGCTGGAACATAAAACGGGCGTTTGAAATTAATTTTTCGGTGCCAAAAATAGGGAATTACCTGCAATTAGTCAGTGGATTTATTGCAGGCTTCGGGCAGGCATTTGCACATTTTAATACAAATACTATTTAAAAGTTAACGATTGATTTACAATAAAACCAATAATTTGGTTAGACCTTTACGCGGATTTTGAAACCCACCACACGACAATGTCTTTACTCGGAGCAATCATCCAGAATGGTACCCGCATTGGTGCATTTGCCAATCGCACTCCTCTCACCCCAGAAGAACAGCAGTATTTTCAACTGCACAATTTACTGCGCAAAGCCCGCAAAACCGCTTTCGGCCAGTATTACGATTTTCGCGATATCCTGCATGCGCCCGATATTATCCATGCTTTCCGCCAGCAAGTACCTGCGATGGATTACCAAACGATCTACGACCGCTGGTGGTCGCAGGCACATTTGTGCGATTCACCCGACGTATGCTGGCCGGGTGAAGTACCCTACTTCGCTTTGTCGAGCGGTACCAGTCAGGCGGCTACCAAATACATTCCGGTAACGGAAGCCATGCTGCGCGCCATGAAACGCGGATCTCGCCGCCTGTTTTTCGACATGAATCACTTCGACCTGCCATCCGATCAGTACACCAAACAGATGCTGATGGTCGGCTCTTGCACCACACCGCGTCGTGAAGGCCGGCACTGGAGCGGCGACCTTTCGGGCATTATCGGCATGAACCGTCCGCTGTTGATGGAGCGTTCCTACCGGCCGGGCCGTCATATTACTGATCTGCCGGAGTGGAGCGACCGCATCCAGCAAATCGCCGACGAAGCGCCGACGTGGGATATCGGTTTTGCCGTCAGCAATCCCATGTGGATGCAATTGATCCTGGAAAAAATTATCGAGCAACACGGTTTGCGCACCATCCACGACCTGTGGCCGAATTTCTCGGTTATGGTACACGGGGGGGTGTTTTTCGAGCCCTATCGCCCGGCGCTGGAACAGTTGTTCGGTCAGCCGGTACAGTATGTCGACAGTTATATGGCTTCGGAAGGATTCTTTGCCTACCAGCGCAATCCCGATAAACGCGCTATGCAACTGCTCACCAACGGCGGCATTTTTTTCGAATTTGTGCCTTTTAACGCAGAAAACTTTGACGATAATGGCGACTTACGCACAGAGTTTCCGAGTGTCTGCACCCTGGCGGAAGTTGAAGAAGGAAAAAATTATGCGCTGCTAATCAGTACCTGTGCCGGTGCCTGGCGCTATTTGCTGGGCGACACCGTGCAGTTTAGCAATGTAGCAGCGGCTGAAATGAAACTCACCGGCCGCACCAAACAGTACCTCTCGGTTTGTGGCGAGCACCTTTCGATCGATAACCTCAACGAAGCGGTGCGTTGTGCCGATGCGCGTCTGCGGGCGGGCGTCCGCGAATTTTCGGTAGCCGGCGTGCGCGAAGGCTCCGGCTGGGCGCATCAATGGTACGTGTCGGTTGAGAATCAGTCCGTCAGCGGCGATGATTTTGCCCAAGCGGTAGACGAAGAACTATGCCGGCTCAATGAAGACTACGCCGTCGAACGGATCTATGCCCTGCGCACGATCCGGGTAAAAATATTGTCCAACGATGTATTTCTGGGCTGGTTGTCCAATCGCGGCAAACTGAACGGACAGGCCAAAATCCCGCGGGTGCTTAAAACCGCCCAACTGGATGATTTTGAAGCGTTTCTGGCCGGTAAAGCAGGTGGTTAGTTCGGGTTTCTTGCGACCAAGAGGAAGGAGGAATAACGCTCGCCAAGCGTTATTTCTCCTTCCTCTTTATTTCTTTTTTAATTTTATTTCCCCAGTATAATCGCCGCTGCAGGTGCCGGCGTATGTCGCTGTGGCGCGAACGTAAAGCCCAATAAATTGGCCATCGTCTGCGCCATTTGTTTCTGGTACAACTGGCCGGGCGTTTTTAGTTCGCCGTGCGCAGGCGTATCGGGACCCATAGCAGCGCACCAGATCTGATCCGCGCCTTCTATGCGGGCATTGTGATCGCGCCATTGCTTTTTGATTTTGTCGCCGCGTCCATGATCCGTCGTAATGAGCAAAGTGGTTTTCCCCTGGTATTTAGCGTCCGATTGGAGGTATTGCCAGAGTTCGGCCAGCCACAGATCAGCCTGGTGGGCAGCATCCAGATACAGATCGTAATGGCCTTCATGCGCAAACTCGTCCGTGTCGCCAAAACCGATGTAACATACGCGCGGATGGTGCGCCCGAATATACTCATCGGCAAATGCCCAGGTAAAAACATCGAAGCGTTCGTCTTCCTTCCAGGGCTTGGGTTGTTCGTGCTGCATTTTATTGAGCAACACTTGTGCCCGACTTACCGACCCTTCCGTTCGATTTTCGAAACCGCTGTTAACCAGCATATTAGAACGCTTTTCATTGAGAATGGCCGGGAACGCATCCCACGACCCAAAAGCGACTACCTTGTTGCGGAAACCCTTCTGTTTATTCAAAAACTCCAGTACATTCTCATTCGGATTCGCAATTTTCAGGTTGCTTTTAATATGCTCGTCGTCGGGCTGACCGGTAAAAATTTCATTGTAACCCGGATAACTGAACCACATGCCATTGGCGACATTTACGTTGTTGTCGTACTTCCGGTTGCCGTGAATCTGCCCTTTGCTGGCAATTGTAGACCACAAAAACGGCATCAACCGCTGTCGGCGCAATGCTGGTGTGGTATCCCAGTACAAATTTCGGTAGGCGGCCGTATCATGCACATATTCCCGGTTGTGGAGGAGCAGGCTATCCGCGCCGTTGAAGACATCCTGCCAGCGCATACCATCGAGCGTGACCACAAAAAGATATTTTGTCTGCGGTTTTTCCGCGCGTTCGAGGCGTTTTTTCTTTTGATACACCGCAAAGGCTGCGGCTAAATACGGCTCCATCTGCGCAAACGTAACCGTAGTGTCGTTGGTAAAGGAGTTGAGTTGTGCACTAAGTGTTTTGCTGAAGACGGTAAACGCGCTGGTGACTGGGGCGTTACTTTGTGCGTTGGCGTGGTGATATTGCAGGAGCATCGCCAATAAAAGAGACCAAACTAATCGCATTCGTTCCGTTGTTTTGCTGTACGATTTTCTAGCATAAAAAAATTGTGGAAAACCGGCATTTCGCCGGATTTCCCACCTAACTGAAACCCATTTTCGTATGCTAAAAAACTACAAGTTCAAATTCGGTACAAAGGTGGGCAAGAACAAAGGGTAAGACCGAAAGTGCAGGTTAAGTTTGAATGAATGAATGGTTAAGCGCAGCCTTAACTAGTCGGTTTTTTGACCGATAAAAATAAAGTACTGCCACAATCCCAAATAAGCCGGGTGTACAGTCTGTTGGACTGGGGTGAATTTTGCCTGCAAATACGGCAGCAAATGGCCATCCATCCGGACATGATTTTTCCCCATCCACCAGCCAAATCCGGCAACTGGCGTGGCGTAAAAATCCACTACGACAATCTGTCCGCCTACCGGCAAATCCTGCCAGGCGCGGTCGATCGCAGCTTCCCATCCGGGATTGAACATGGTAAGGGCGTAAGAAAATAACACAAAATCCGGCTTGTGAGCCAACTTAATCCGCATTTCAGGGCGATAGGCTGCTTCAAACAATAAGACGCGCCGCGAATAGGAGGCAGTGGATTTGAACGCCCGTGTCAGCATATCAGTCGAGACGTCGATACCGATGAGTGTTACAGTGGGATGCCGAATAGCCAGGATTCGCAGATTGCGGCCCGTTCCGCAGCCCACTTCCAGGAGGACAGGTGCCGGCACTTTTTCGAGATCCAGTTCTTTTAACAACGTGTTCCTACCAAGCAAAAAAGTCCAGCGGGTGAGGTCATAGATCAGCGCGTGCCAGCGATAATAGCGGCGCATCGCATCTGATTGGGGCAAACTAACTGTTTCGTTCTGCATAATTGGAGTGTATCGTGCCGATCCAGGTACTGGCGTAGGTGCCAACCCGGTCTTTAGCCTGTGCACTAGTAGCGGCGGTCTGATCAAATGTAACCCGCTCACGCACAAAATCAGGCAAAAAGTCGAGCTCAAGGGCTGCCGATCGCAGCAATACCCGGGCATTCGGCGCAGCATTTTGTAAAATCAATTGCCACTCTTCCTCCAGGGCCGGACGTAAATGTGCGGCCAGCCAGTCCTGGTGATCGAGCAGCACAAAATGCGAGTACTGGCCGGGATGCAGTTTCAAAAAATCACTGAGCGAAGTAGTGTGGGTGCGAATGCGCGCTACCCGGTCTTTCAGGGTAGCAAAATGCTCGATTTTCAGGTAGTTCGGGCAGCAATC
The DNA here is from genome assembly GCA_038203695.1 of Chitinophagales bacterium. Classification (GTDB taxonomy): domain Bacteria; phylum Bacteroidota; class Bacteroidia; order Chitinophagales; family Saprospiraceae; genus M3007. The sequence goes on along the minus strand of JBBRDQ010000001.1, from coordinate 34,430 downwards.
CACCGTGTAATGGCCGTGTAAATACAGTTTCCAGAAATAGTTATCGCGCAGCGACAACTGGGTAAACACGTGGCGGAAACACTGCCGGATATAACCGGCCATTCCTTCGGGGTAATAAGCCGCCGCGAGGTGTTGCTGCGTTTTGGGTACGCCAAGCATGCTTTGGACAAAATGCTGGCGTATAAACCAGCGCAAAAAACGATTCAGGATTTGTGGCTCCAGTTGTTCGTACCAGGCGCGTTGTTCGGCGACCGATTCTGCGGTTATTAGCGCATGGATCAGCCGGCGCGTTTCCGGTTGGCGCTGCAACCATTGCCGTATCAACCACGCAACGGCACCGCTGCTGCCATACCAGTAAAACGACTTGCGCAGTCCTTTACCGTTGAAAAAATGCAGGTTGCGTTCCCAGTATTGCCGTGAATAAGGGGCTTGCAGATGCGGTAATAAGGCATTTTCAAAAATCGCGCGTCCGTCGCGGACCGTACCGAAGCCGAAAAAATCGAACAACGTTGTATAATTAGCACCCAAAAAAAGCGCCTTTTTGAGGTCTAACAGGGCATTTTGTCGGGGATTGAGGTCAACGCAATGTATTTGCGCCGGATCGTCCAGCAAATAATCCAGGGCATTACAGCCGGCGCTGGTCAGCATTACAATCTGGCTGTCCCGATCCAGCTGGAGCAGTTCCCGATCGCAGCGTGGATCTTCCCAACAGGTATTGTACACCAGGTTTTTGCCGTGAATCTGGCTGAAAAGTTGTTCTTCAAACGTTTGTGCAAGCCCCATTGCCTTTTTAACAGCCAAAGGTAAAGGTGGATTTTGGCGGCACCTGGAAAGCGAATGTTATGTTTGGATTATGAAATGGTTAAGTTCGAAAACCGTTTTAAGCCCGGCATAAAATGGAAAATTTAGTGGTTAGATTCCCATATCCGTTATTTATTAGGTAGAAAACGCGACTTTTGCGGCCAACTTTTTGAGATTTCGCCGGTTGTAGACTTGCCAAATTTCAAGTTCATTCAAAAAATAACAGCATGGAACCTACCACCGGCACCAAGCGCTACACGTTCGCTGATTTTGTAGCCAAATTTCCACCGGTTACGATGCCCGTCACCCTGGGCGAAGACACCCATCACGCCTTCGGCACCGAAAACGAACCGCTGAGCGACGCAATGATCGCACAATACATTCATCCCGTAGAAAGCAAAGAGATCGACGATGAATTCACGGAATACATACCCTGTTTTGCCATCGACGATACCTTGCGTTTCATCGCCCTGGTATGGTGGAAAGCCGAATTGCTGACCTACGAATACACGCTCGCCACATTCACCGAACGCGGCGAACTGATTGATCGTAAGGTAATTGCCCAAACCAGGGTCAAAAGCGGCAAGATTCTGCGGGCCGTCGCCACCATCAACGAAGAACTCGAGATCATCATCGCCGAAGGCGAATCAGCCGGTCAGAATGATGAATTCGATGCCTCCAACTCGCGCACCTACCACATGGAAATTATGGAAAACGGGGAAATCGCGCGAGGATGATTTTTTAATGATTAATGATTAATGGATAATGGTTAACGGTTAATGTCATAACGCCTGGCATTTAGCATTAACCATTAATCATTAACTCCCAGCAATCCCAGCATCCACCCGTACTCCAGCGCCCGTTCTTTGAGGCGTTCGAAGCGGCCGGAAGAGCCACCGTGGGAGCCGGTCATATTGGTGTAGAAAAGCAGCGGATTTTTATCTGTTTTCAGTTCGCGCAGCCGGGCGACGTATTTGGCGGGTTCGAAATACTGGACTTGTGAGTCGCTGAGAGACGTGAGGACCAGCAAATTCGGATAGTTGCCGGCTTTCAGGTTGTCGTAGGGCGAATACGTTTTCATATATGCGTATTGCTCCGCGATATTCGGGTTGCCCCATTCGCTGTACTCGCCGGTAGTGAGCGGGATACTCGCGTCGCTCATGGTGGTCAATACATCCACAAAAGGAACGCCGGTAATAATGCCTTTGAACAGGTCGGGCCGCAGGTTGGAGACCGCGCCCATTAGCAATCCACCCGCAGAGCGGCCTTCGGCAAACAGGCGATCGGATGCCGTGTACTTTTCTTTTACCAGCATATCGGCACAATCAATAAAGTCATTGAAAGTGTTCATCTTATGCATCATTTTGCCGTCTTCGTACCATTTGTAACCCATTTCCATGCCGCCGCGAATGTGCGCGATGGCGACCACAAAACCGCGGTCTAACAAACTGATCTTGTCGCGATTGAACGACGGATCGTACGAAAAACCATAACTGCCGTAGCCAGTGAGGTGGCACGGCGCCGAGCCGTTGCGTTGCAGACCTTTTTTGTAGACGATCGAAACCGGCACTTTGACCCCGTCGCGGGCGGTTACCAGCACGAATTCCGTCGTGTAATTATTGGCATCAAAACCGCCCAGCACCGGCGCTACCTTCTTCACCGTTTTGACGCGACTATCCATGTCGTAGTCCACCGTTGTGTACGGCGTCTTCAGGCTGGTGAAAACATAGCGCAGATTTTTAGTGTCAAATTCAGGGTTGGTTCCCAGGTTGCAAGCATAGGTCGGTTCGCCCACTTCGATGTAGTGGTCCGCTTTGTCGGCCCAGCGGATCAGGTGCACCTGACTCAAACCACCCTTGTGCTCTTCGGTAACCAGATAGTCTTTGAAAACGGTAAAATTGTCGAGCAACACAGCGTCGCGGTGCGGCAGCACATCCTTCCAGTTTTCGCGTTGTGGAGCAGTTACCGGCGTTTCCATCAGGCGGAAATTGGGTGCATCCCAGTTGGTGCGGACCAGGAATTTATCATTCCAGTGTTCCAGCGAGTAGTAAAAATCCTTTTCGCGCGGCCGTACGACCTGGAATTTTCCGGTCGGGTCGTTGGCACTGAGGTACAGCACTTCCACCGTCTGGGTGTAGGCACAATTGATAAAAAAATACTGCTCCGATTTGGATTTGGACAAATAGACGTACTGCGTGTCGTCCTTTTCAAAATACATCAGCACGTCCTGTTTGTGGTCGGTGCCCATGACGTGCCGCCAGACTTTATCGTTGCGCAGCGTAACCGCGTCTTTCGTATCGTACAGGATCGTTTTGTTGTCGTTGGCCCACACGGCGGAGCCGGCATAGTCAAATTCATCGGGCAATAATTGATTGGTAGTCAGGTCTTTAAAATATAATTTAAAGAGATTGCGACCGGTGTAATCCACGCCGTACGCCAGTAGCCGGTTGTCCGGACTGACCGTCATATCACCGAGTTGGCAGTAGGGTTTGCCTTTGGCGAGTTCGTTGACGTCGACCATGATTTCTTCCGGTGCATTCAGATCGCCTTTTTTACGGCTGTAGATTGGATATTCCTTGCCTTTTTCAAAGCGTGTAATGTACCAGTAGCCGTTTTTGAAATACGGCACCGAGGCGTCGTCTTCCTGGATACGGGCTTTTAACTCAGCAAATAACTTTTCCCGCAGCGGGGCAATTGGCGCCAAGACGGAATCCATGTATTGATTTTCGGCTTGGAGGTAAGCGGTAACGGCGGGGTTTTCCCGTTCGTTGAGCCAGTAATATTCGTCCGAACGTTTGTCGCCATTGGCGGCGACCAGTTCTTTCAATTTTTTCTCGGGATGGGGTGGCGTAAATTGTTCGGGATGAAAAACGGATGGTTGCACAGTAAAAACAAGTGGGTTAGTGGTAGTGGTAGTCGGCTGTTGGCAGGCCATGAAAACGAGTACTGCCAAAATGGAAAAAACGGGTAATTGTTTCATGTATAGGAAATTGTAGTGACGGATTTTTGGGTAAAAGTACTTTTTTTAGGAAAAGAATGGGCTATTTTACCGTGCTTTGTGAGCCGGTCCGCATGGAGGTCCGATTGCAGATTACGCCTCAAAATCAAAAAAACTAAAATTAGCCAGTGCAAAAACCCACGTACCAGTCTTCCCTCGCCGCCCAACTGGCGATCTGGGCTTTTACCGATTTTGAACAAGCGCGCATTGCTTTGCGCGAACTGTCGGAAGTCGTTACGCCCGACACGCCATTCGACGTGCGGCTGGCGTATTATCGGTACGGGGCATTTTTACACAACCAGTGGCAACATTACACCCTGGCGCTGGAGCACGCCCATCAGGCGATCGAGATTCTGGAAGAACTGTCGGACACGCCGGTTCTGGTGGAAACCTGGGCCGATTTGGCCGCCATTCAACTCAATCTCGGCGACTGGTCGGCCGTCCAGGACAGCCTCGATACGGCGCGGGAATACCTCAATGACGAATCAGCCGAGGCATTGCGGGCACACGTATCCTGCCGGGAAGGTTTTTTACATTTGCATCTGGGCAACCATCGCCAGGCCCTCGATGCACTGATGACCGCCGAAAAAGATTTACTCGGTTTGGATGACAAGTCGCCGCTCAAGGATTTTTACATCCAGACCCTGGTCGCCAACGGACTGGGTGATCTGTACGAAAAACTGGGCGAAAAGGACCAGAGCCTGGAGGCCTATCGCCGCGTATTGCCGATTGTAGAACAACACGGACTGCGGCCGCGGGTGGCCTGGCATTATCTCAATGCCGGGCGCGCCGAACTGGCGCTCGACAATACCGATCAAGCCCGGATATTTTTTGGAAATGCCGTGCAATACGCCGCCGGCGGTGATATCGAAGCGCAAACCCTGGCGCTCAGCAATCTGGGCATCCTGGCTTTCCTGGACAGCGATGCCGAAAGCGCGTTCGATTTGTTCAGTCAGGCGGCCGCGCATTACGAACATCCGGTCAAGACCGCCGATTTCACCAATTTATCCAAAATAGAAAACTGGCGCGCCGGTCTTTACATCGAACTCGACGACCTGGCCAACGCGGAAAAACACCTGCAACAAGCCTGGGAAGTGGGTGAAAAAGGGCACGATAAACACCATCTCGGGCAGGTGAGCCAGAATATGGCCGCGCTCAAAGCCGAGCAGAACGACTACGCTGCGGCATACAAGTGGCAGACCCGGGCCACGACCCAGCACCGCGAATATTTTGCGGAAACCCGCGACCGGGAACGCCGGGAGATTGAGGCCGGTCACGAACTCGAACGCAGCCGACAGGAGGCTCAGATCGCCCGCTTGCGCATGGCGGGTTTGCAATTGCGGGCCTTGCGGTCGCAGATGAATCCCCACTTTCTGTTCAATGCGCTCAATGCCATTCAGGGTTTGATCACATCCAACCGCAACGACGAAGCGGAATCGTATTTGGCCAAATTTGCCAAAATGATGCGCCACACGCTCGATTACTCGGATATGGAAGTAGTGACGCTGGAGCAGGAAGTCGAATTCCTGGAACGCTACCTGGAGATCAACCGCAAATTGCGCTTCCAGGATCAGTTGAAATTCAACATCAGTTGGGCGCGCGACATCAAACCCCGCGAACTGGAAATGCCGACCATGATCCTGCAGCCGTTTGTCGAAAATGCCATCGAACACGGACTGCGACCCTTGGCGAAAGGACGCCTGGAGATTTATTTCAACCTGGAAAACGAGGGGGCCGTACTGCGTTGTACCATCGAAGACGACGGCGTGGGCTACAACAAAGGCAAGGAAAAACAATCGGACCAGGCGGCATATCAGAAACATCGCTCGCGCGGGATGGACATCACCCGCGAACGGCTGCATCTGCTGCATCAGACGGAAAAAAGCCCGGCGGTGGAGCCGTATGTGCTCATTACCGACCTGGGCGAAGAAAGCCAGGGCGCCCGTCAGGGTACTCGGGTAATCGTTTTATTACCCGTACTGGACAATGATTAACATTAACTTAAATCGGGCAAAGAGCGGTGTAACAGGGAGTTACTGCACTTTTGCAAGATTTTTTAACCTTCTTTATACGACATGTTAGGATTTATCTCCGGCTTAGACACCGCAAGTTCTATTTTCCTCATTCTGTGCATTTTAGCCGTTTGTTTCTATGAAACGATCAACGGTTTTCACGACACGGCCAATGCAGTCGCGACCGTTATTTATACGAGAACGCTCAAACCCCAAGTCGCTGTCGTGTGGTCGGGATTGTGGAATTTCCTGGGCGTATGGGTCGGCGGTATTGCCGTAGCGATGGGCATGATCAAAATGCTGCCGCTCAACGACCTGCTGGCCATGAGCCTCGGGCAGAATATTGCACTGGTTATGGCCATTCTATTAGCGGCTATTATCTGGAATCTGGGGACTTGGTATGTCGGCATTCCCTGTTCCTCTTCGCATGCGCTCACCGGATCGCTGCTGGGCGGCGGATTTGCCTTCTGGTTTATCAACGGCGGTGCCGGCGTGAACTGGCACAAAGCCCAGGAGATCTTTCTCTCGCTGCTATTGTCACCATTTTTAGGCTTTGGATTAGCGGTACTGCTGATGTTCATCCTGAAGTCCACCATCAAGAGCAAGGTTATTTTTAAGGAACCCGATGCAAAGAAAGCGCCGCCCCTATGGATCCGCGCCGTGCTGGTAGTCACTTGTACCCTGGTCAGTTTTTTCCACGGCTCGAATGACGGTCAAAAAGGCGTCGGCCTGATGCTGGTCGTTTTAATTTCCTTCCTGCCGATGCAGTTCGCCCTTAATTCGAATCTGCCGCTCCAAGCCATGAAGAGCAGTGTGGCACAAGTAGAAACGGCCGTACGTACCATACCCGAACCGGCCATGGATGCGCGCATAAAGGATATCCTCACTTCTTCGGCCAAAGTAACGGCCGGGATCGATATTGTAAGCAATAGCGGCCAAAAAGCGGACATTCTGAACCTGCGTAAAATGCTCCAGGTTTATTCCGGCGACCTACAGACAGCGATCAATAATAATTCAATTACCGGCGAAACGGCGAAAGTAGCCAAGGCAGAAATCGCCAGCCTGAAGGAGAGTTATGAATTTGCGCCTCTGTGGGTGAAAGCCTTGATCGCCTTTTCTTTAGGCATCGGTACCATGGTCGGCTGGAAACGGATCGTGGTGACGATCGGCGAAAAGATCGGTAAAAGTCACCTTACCTATGCACAGGGTGCCTCGGCAGAACTGGTAGCCAGTACCACCATCGGCTTAAGCACGCTGGTAGGATTGCCGGTGTCTACTACGCACGTCCTGTCCTCGGGTATTGCCGGCACGATGGTTGCTTCCGGCGGGACCAAAAACCTGGACCGCAAAACCATCAAAAGCATCGGCTTGGCCTGGTTGCTCACCCTGCCGGTGACGTTTGTCAGTTCGGCGTTGTTGTACTGGATCTTCCGGTTGTTTGCGTAAGCAATGCAAATAATGGGTTGTGATTAATATCAATTACTTAGTGCCGGGGTGACTTAAAGTCACCCCGACCCGGGAGGTCTTGTATTATACGCTTACTGAAAAAACCGACCAACCGTGTACCCTTCGGCTGTTCGACGCCCACGGCAGCGTCCGCGCTACGCTCCCTGATGTGCCGGCACAACTATCAGCGCTGTCAATCGACAACCTGGAGGAAGGTGTATACTTTTTAGAAATTGCGGATTCGGCCGGCCGACGGGTGGCGGCTGCGCGGGTGGTTAAAATGCGGTAAGACCGGGTTATTTCACCCGTTTATAGCGCTCCACGATCACATGCTCAATGCCCAGTTTTTCTACCTTTTCAATGCCTTTTTGCGTCAGTGTATCGTTTTTGATCGTGACTATGAATTCGAATGTATTGCCTTCCCACTCCGGCTGTATAAAGTAATCCAAGTGCTCCGTGTACACACTGTCTTTCAGCGTATACGTACCGCCGCCCGACGTAAAAGGAGCGGTAGAATCCCGGGGGACACGGAGGTCGTGGCTAAAAAAAGCGAAGTGGGTGGGATTGATAATTTTGATCATTTTCTGCTTGGGATTGAACGTAGAGACCGTACTGTCGCGCTCCGTGGAGGTCGCCGAGATCAATTCCCAAGTGCCGAGCAGTGGCAAGGTGGCGCGCCCGGGTTCTTTGTCTTTGGAAGGTGGCTGGCAAGCGGCAAACGTGGTAGCGAGGGCAATGACTGCGAGTTTTAGTTGCATGTTTTTTATTGATTTAGGCAAAGATTGGCTTTGGTCGGTAGGAGCGTGCATGAATTCCGGTTTCGACCAAACAGCACACCGGGGTTTAAAAAATAATAGGTTATGTGAATATTGGGTTAAGATAATGCTTGATTGCCAGGGCTATTGACGGGGGGTGACTTTAAGTCACTTCGTCACTAAGCAACTGATTGTCAACCACTTCCTAATCCTAACCCAATATTCGCATAGGTTGTTGCAGAATGACGCAAACGGGCCTTACTTCAGAAAGAAGTTCCATTGACACCTGAGATGCAAACCGATTTGGTTTTCTACCTCCAGGCCCCGATAAGTATAATGCGGAATTACATACCGGAGGCCGAGTTCGAAGAGAAAGGATTGTTTGGTACGTCCCTGCCGGAACGTTTCCTGTGCCCAGGCCAGCGAAGGAATGGTGGTCGAATAGTCGCCTAAAATCTGGCTGGCCCGCAGAGAGATGCCGTTTGCGCGGATTTTGTTGCGTTTTTTCTTTTCTTTGAGGAAACGATCGCCAAAAAACGTGTATCCACCGCTGACCATCGGCTCTAACCGGACCTCCTGGATCTCATCATCTGCGGTAAAAACGATTCCGCCCATATACACCCCGCCTTCCAGTACATGCGAACCGGCGTAGTACCTTACTGGTACACCAATACCCTGGAAAATTGAAAACCCAATACTTAATTTTTTGCCATACTCCCCGTATTCGGATTGAGCCGATAGTGAATACGCGCCTGTGAGACATAACAGGCATACCAGAATGTTTTTGTTGGACATAGAGAAGAAGATTTATAATATGTGAAATGTGCCTGTAGTGGCTGACTTATACTTGTTAAAATACTTACCGTCGTGCAAAGATAAAAAATTAGCCCTTTCTTAGGATCTCGATAATCGCTCCCGTCATCGCCAGTACGCCCGTTTTAATAGTCTCCGGTTCGGGCATAAATTTCGGGCTGTGCAATGGCTCCAGAAACACATTGGCATTGCCCGCCGCATCGAATTTTTTCGGGTCGACGCTGCCCAGCCAGATCAGCGACAGCGGAATGGTCCCCTGCAAACCCAAGTGGCCAAAATCTTCGCCAAAAGTATAACAAGGTGCTTCGTGGATATATGCCTCACCGATAATTTCGCGGAAAATGCCTTCGACCCGGCTGGTGAGCGCCGGGTCATTATAAACAGCCTCGGTCACGGCACCCCGGTAGGTTATTTCCGGGTACAGCGCTGGTGGGACACCGCTGGCGGCGGCTTCGGCGTTGCAGATGCGTTCCAGCGCAGCGCATATTTTAGTGAAAACGGGGTTGCCAAAACAGCGGATCGTGAATTTTAATTCCACCGCACTTGGAATGACCGCCGGATGCTGACTGCTGCTGACGATCGAACAAACCGACAGCACAGCCGGCTCAAGTGGCGATATTTCCCGGCTGACGATGGTCTGCAACCGCAGTACAATGGCGGAGGCCAGCACGATCGGATCGATGGCGTTTTCCGGAACACCGCCGTGTCCGCCCTGGCCTTTTACCACAATTTGGCCCATTTCTGTGGTCGAGAAGGCATATCCCTGGCGAAACGCGCAATGCCCGACCGGATGGTACGGCGAACAGTGGAAGGCCAGCGCCAGGTCGGGCCGGGGAAAACGGGTGTATAATCCGTCTTGCAACATCAATCGTGCGCCATCGGCGGCTTCTTCGCCCAATTGCGACACCAGCATCACCGTGCCCTGCCAGTGTGCTTTCAACCGGACCAGGTTGCGGGCAACCCCGACCGAAACGGCCGGCACCAGACTATGGCCGCATTTGTGCGCAATGCCGGGCCGGGTGCTGGCGTATTTACCGGTTATTTCGTCCTGTATCGGCAGGGCGTCGTGGTCATTGCGAAAAAGCAATATCGGACCGGGGCCGTTTTGGATAATTGCCACTACACCGGTGCCGGCACAAAATTCGACTGCGTCGCAACCGGCCTTTTTGTATTGATCGGACTGTTTTTGGCTGGTCTCGAACTCCTGCAGGGAAAGTTCGGGATGCCGGGAATAGTCCTCAAAAATACCGTCGAGATCAGCAAAATCCTGCTCGACGTATTGCTGAATGGTATGGAGTAAGGCTGGTTGCATGTTTACAATTGTTTGAGGCGCTGTTAAATACCCAGTTCATACTCGACGGTATCATCTTTGCGGTCCGCCACTTTTACAAAGTGCAGCCGGTCGAGCAACTTTAAAGCCCGCTCGTTTCCTTGCGAAGTAGCGGCCCAGACGCGATTCAGCCCGATCGTATGTAAGCCGAAGTCGATGGCCAGTTGAAATGCCGGCGTCATAAACCCCTGTCTTTGGAACTGCGGCCGCAACACGCAGCCGGTGAAAGGTTCATTGTAATTTGTGCAGAAAGATCAAGAATTTCGCAGGAGCTGTCAAAATTAACCGGTTTGTTATTTCTTAGGTGCGCGGTACAATCCGGCCGCTTTCAGACCGGCTTCGGCACAGGTTACATCGACAGAAGCCGCCGCGCCCGATACGCCGAGGCCACCGATTACTGTGCCATCCGGCAAAACAATGGGCAATCCGCCGGGAATAGTGGCGATATCCGGCGCGTTGGGTACGTTCCAGGAGCCGGTTTCGGCAGTGGAAGCACCATACGTAGCCGCCGATATCCCTTTCCAGTGGGCTATTTTCGCGGACCCAAGCGATGCACCGTCCATTCTGGCAAAGCTTATCAACTGGGCGTCCCGGTTGTACAGGGCGATCGACAAGGTAAGTTTAGCACTGTCGGCATAAGCGATGCAGCCCTGGAGTATTTTCTGGGTGGTTGCATACGTGAGGGTGGGTTTTAATTCCTGCGCATTTGTACACAGGCAAAGCAGCAAAAAAGGGAGGGTAAAGAAATGTTTACGGTTCATCTTGATTCTTGTTTTGAAAATGATCGAATGCACAAAGTTGAATTATTTTTCAAACCCGGATTTGGTATTTTTTTCAGGAGCTAAGCGAGCCGGAAACTCCGCCACAACAGTCCACCGCTTGCCGGGTTCCTGTTCGATCAGGCAAATGCTCCGGAAGGTTAATTGTTGGGGAAGTATGTGCTGTTGGATTTGATAAAAGATATCGTCTGTGCAAGTGGAATTTCTGGGGCGCATCAACGTAATATGTGGCTCCTGCAGGCGTGGCTTTTCAACGATACCCTGTAGAATACTTGTCCGCAAGGCGGCGAATGCGTCCTGATTGCCAATCGCCGGCAACAGCACACCTTTCCCGTCTGCAAAACGAATCACCGACCCAAAGTCGATGGTGATCGCCGCAAAGTGCCGTTGTTGCAAATTTAAAATGACGTTTTCCAATGGCGTCAGTTCGTCTTCCCGGCACAACGTAACGTGGCTTTTAATCAGGGCAGATTGTGCGGGGTTGAATTCCCGGCGCACCCTTTCCATTGTGACCGATGCCTGTTCGTCGACGAAAAGGGTCAATTGGATACGTTTTTGCTGCATATCCGTTATGCAGGCTTGTAAAAATGAATCGACTGCCCTACCAGTTTCCATGTACCGCCTACCTTTTCCAAGATACGAATCTCGTGCGAATAGCTCTTTGCACCGTTTGGCGCAGTGGAAATCTCGTCGTGACTCACCCAGGCGTGATCGCCATGAATGCTCATTCTATAATTGGCATTGACCGAACTACCGCCATCGCCCATGGCTGCGCCGGCATCCTGCATCAGCGCCGGATCAACATCCAACGTTTCACCCGTAATCGTGGAAACCAGGATGCGGCTGTACGGCTGAATATGCCAGCACGCGGCATGGCCCTGAAAATCGTTGGCCCGCCAAGTGGCCGATTCTCTTTCGAGCAGTTGTTGGATGAGGGCTGATTCAGGCATGGGTATGGATTGTTTAACGATGCGAATATAGGGCTAAAATAACCCTCGCTTGCGCGGGACTGTCATCGTATTTTTCGGGCTATGATTGTTCGACAAACCTTTTACAAAGCAGTGTATTGCAAAGATGGGGTAATTTTAGTCTGGTCTGAACGTGTGTTGCGGATTGGCGTAGCGGGCATAGCCCGATTGAGCGAGGGGTTCTTTTTTTAGTGCGCGGGATTAGCCTCGCGCAAGCAGGGGTCAATTTCGTTTCTATAAAACCTAATTCTGTTGCATTGGAAACTTGAATCTGCCAGACTTTTATGGCCATTTGGTGGATCACCGTGCTGTACGTGAGCAGCAGGTCGGAGACACTGCTGCGGCAGAAATCCACCCGCCGCGCCTGGTCACTGCCTAGTAACGGAGCAGCGCATTTGCCCCGCCCCCAAAGCCGGTAAGCACGCGATCGCCCGCAATCCACGACTCCCAATCATTTAAAACCACCCCTTGCATAAAACCCCAACTTAACTACCTTTGTCGCAGCCAAATTTAAGGGAGTCTTTATTCTTTCATGCCAATCGAAACATTCGCTTCGTCCGGGCTGCTCAACGCCGACGGTACTTTATCCCCCGAACTATATGAGAGTATAGCCCGGCAGATCGGCGACGGCTCCTGTGTGCTTTTCCTGGGGCCCTCGGCTATTTCGGTAAAACAGCCCGATGGTTCGTACCGGCCGCTGACGGAACTGTGCGCTAATTTTCTGGCCCAGAAATACGGCCTGGAACTCCTGCCCGAAGAAGCCGAATCGCTGTCGTATGTGACCAGTTTGCTGCTCAATCGCAGTGTGGAACGCGTAGCCGATATTATTCTACGCGGCGAAATCCAGAAATTTTACCAGCAACATGCCCAGACGGTCCAGTTGTCGCCCGCGCTGGAACAATTGTCGTACCTGCCGTTCCGGATTATTATCAATACGACGCCGGATGACTTTTTTGCCGAATTGTACGAGGCAGCGGCCTCGCCCAAGCGTTTTGCCTACTACAATTTTGAAAAACCGGAACCCAAGGACCCGCTGTACGAATTTGGCGACAAAGCGCCGCCGCTGATTTACAACCTGTTCGGCTATTACAAAGACAAACCGCAGAGCATGGTGCTGAGTTACAGCGACCAACTCAATTTTATCAATAAGATTACCGGCCAACAGAACGAAGGCCCGCCCAATAGTCTGCTGAAAGCGCTGGACAAACCGATTTTTCACCTGTTCCTGGGGTTCGATTTTGACGACTGGAGCCTGCGGGTCTTGTTCAATGCCATTTTCCGCAATGAGCGCAAGAACATGCAGCCATTCGCCTATAAACCGCATAAAAAACGCGACACCGGTGCGCAGGCGCGGGTATTTTTCCAGGGCGAATTCGGCATGATGTTCCCCAAAGTTGACCTGGATAGTTTTATTGCGCAACTTGTAGCCACCGCCGAAAGTATGAAGGCCGGCCCGGCCACAGATGCGGCCCAGATGCGCGGCGATATCCTGATTTTATACAACGATACCAAGGATGACGCCGGGTATAAAATCGTCGAACAACGCCTGCTGCCATTGCGGGTACGCATTCGGACGCATACAAACGACGCCCTGGGCGGAGACCCAACTGATTGGATCCGTGCAACTTATCAAAAAAGCCAGGTCGTCATTCCACTGCTTTCGGCCGATTTTTTTTCCGATGAAAATCCGGCCCTACCGGTGCTGAATGAAATCATCGCCGCTAATAATACCCGCAACAACGGCCAGCGCAAACTGCTGGTATTGCCGCTGTTAATGCGCACGGTGAACATCCAGGACACGGTTTTTAATGCCCTGCGCACCATTCACCCCTCCGATGGCAACCCTGTTTTAGGTAATAACCAGGACGCGCAACTGGGCGAACTGACCGAAACGCTGAAACGCTACCTCGAAAAACTCCCCGCCACGTCATGATGCCACTCGCCGCAAATCTGCCGCGCCGATACCCGGGCCTCAAGCCCTTCGAGCGCACCCAAAGTGCCGTGTTCTACGGGCGCAAGGACGACGTGCAGCGCTTGTCGAACCAGATCGAACGCGAACAACTGGTCGTATTGTTCGCCAAATCAGGTATCGGAAAAACCTCGCTCCTTCAGGCGGGCGTAGGGCCGGAACTCGAACACGAAGGGTATGTGCCGATTTTCCTGCGGGCCGACAAAACCGACCTCACGCTGGTAGCGCGCTACGGAGACATCCTGGCGCAGCATCCGCAAATGGGCGGTATCAACACGACCGGCGAACGGCCCGGACAGCCGCAAACGCTGTGGGAGCGCATGAAACGCTTTGAATTCGATTTTAATGGGCTGCCCGCTACCCCGATCCTGGTCTTCGACCAGTTTGAGGAAATATTCACGCTCGGACATTCGCTGCAAAGCCGCTCGCAATTTTTGAGCGAACTGGCCGACTTATGCAACGGCCCGATGCCGGAAAGTCTGCGCAGCAACCTGGCCGCCCGCTATGAAGCCGGAGAAACTGGCCTAACGTCGGAGGTGATGCACTGGTGGGAAGAACCGCCGGAAATACGCGTCGTGATCGCAATCCGTTCCGACTTTTTGCATTTGCTCGATGAGATCAGCCCGATCATTCCCGGTATTCTCAAGAGCCGGTACCAACTGCAACCACTCAACCGGCTGCAAGCCCAATCGGCCATCGAAGCGCCGGCCAACGCGCCCGGCGGACCCTATGCCAGTCCGCGGTTTCGCTATAATACGGCCGCAATGGATGGTATTCTAGACTTTTTAGCCGGCCGGCAAACGGTGGCACCGGCCCAGGCCAGTACCGATCTGGCGTTGCTGAAAAAGGAAGACGAGATTGAATCCTTCAATTTGCAGATCCTGTGTCAGTTTGTCGAAGAAAAAATAATCGAGCAGGAGCAACCGGAAGGATTTGAGGTAACGCCGCTTTTTTATGGGGAATTGGAAGGTTTGGGGCGGGAAATACGCGAATTTTATCAAAATCAGATCTATTCGTTACCGGAAAATTACACCCGGAAAACCACCTTACCCGTGGCGGATCCGGAAGGGTTCCGCGCAACGGCCCGGCGTCTCATCGAAGAAAGTCTGGTCACCCCCAATGGTCGCCGCTGTAGCATGGTCGACGATCACCTGATGTCCAGTTATGCCGGGGTAAACCAGGATTTTCTGGATGTGCTGGTCGATAGTCGCCTCTTGCGCAAAGACAACCGGCTGGACGACTTTTATTACGAAATCAGCCACGATACGCTGTTGCCGGCGGTGGTTGAATCGCGCGACCGCCGTCGTTTAATCGAGGCCGCCGACCGGGAGAAAGCAGCGCTGGAAAACCAATTGAAAGCAGAAGCGCTGCGGCGAACCGAAATGGCCGCCGAACTGAAAAGTTTCCGCGAAAAACGCCGCCTGGCACGCATGGTGTCGATTACATCCTTTGTGTCGCTGCTGGTGACGCTGGGGTTTTTCATCTGGTTTATGATCAGTTGGATCAAAGCCACGCGCCAGGAATTGATTCAGGCCGACAAAAATGTCTACACGGAACAATATGCGGCCGCCATTGAAGGGTATGCAGCAATCGAAGGCCGCGATTTAAAATTCTGGGTCCTGAAAAATATCCGCCCGCACAAAGATGTAAGTCTGCAACGGGATACTGCCATCGTATTACAGCGTTTGTACGCCAGTATTGTTGACAGCAGTCTGACGCAGGGCGACCAATACTATTTTGCCGACGATTATAAAAATGCGTTGCGGTATTACCATCGCGCACTCGATACGCTGGCGGTTTATAAAGCCCAAAATGATCTTTTCAAAACGCGCAACGGCGTACACCGGGTCGATCCAGCCAAAATAACCGAGAAAAAAACCACCCTGGATCAACGGGCCGGAAGCGCGCTCAAGACGCTCACCTCGCAGTTTAACCTGTTGCAACGCGATGTGGAAACATTCGAAGAAGCGGGTGCCTGGAATCTGGCACTGCACAACCTGCTGAAAATGCAAAAACTCTTGCCGGAAAGAGTGGAAGAACTGAACCAACTCAAGGGCGATTTACGCCTGACCGACCGACCGGATGTGTATGTGCGCAAGGAAATTGCGCGATGCCGGCAATTGCGGGGAATGTAATACCGGCTGCTTTAGCGGCCGATTTTAACCTTGAAATAGATAAAGTTTGTACTGGCTGCCAACGCCCACTACTAAAGCGGCAGCGCAAGCAGCCAGTACAGATCTATTTACACCATCGAAGCCAACTGCGCCAAACGGGCCGAGTAACCGGCTTCGTTGTCGTACCAGCCCACAATGCGGCAGGTGTTGCCATTCACTTGGGTTAGCGGCGCATCGAATACACACGAGTGCGTATTGCGCACGATGTCGCTCGATACGATTTCGTCGGTGTTGTATTCCAGAATACCTTGCAGGTGGCTATCGGCGGCGGCTTTAAAAGCGGCGTTGATTTCCTCTACGGTAGCAGTTTTCCTGATAGTAGCCACCACGTCAGTAACCGAACCAGTTGCCACTGGAACGCGCATCGAGTGCGCGGCAATTTTGCCTTTCAAGTGTGGTGCCACCAATATGACTGCTTTAGCGGCGCCGGTACCGGTTGGTACGATGTTTTGTGCAGCGGCGCGGGCGCGGCGCAGGTCTTTGTGCGGACCGTCCTGCAGATTCTGGTCGGCCGTATAGGCGTGAATGGTGTTCATGAAGAACTGTTCCACCCCAAATGCTTTGTCCAGCGTCATAATCATCGGCACGAGGCAGTTCGTGGTGCACGAAGCGTTCGAAATTACCAGGTCCGTATCTTTAATATCTTTTTCATTGGCGCCGATTACAAACGTAGGCACATCGTCTGCTTTCGGAGGGGCTGACAGGATGACGCGTTTGGCGCCCGCTTGCAGGTGCAGGCCGGCTTTTTCTTTATCCAGGAAAATACCGGTGCATTCCAGTACGACATCTACGCCAAGCGAAGCCCATGGCAATTCTGCCGGGTTTTTAACCGCGAGGCAGGCAATTTTCTGGCCATTTACCGTAATGCTGGTTTCATCCGATGCGATCGTGCCGTCGAAGCGACCGTGCATCGTGTCGTACTTCAGCAGGTGTGCGAGTGTAGCATTGTCAGTCAGGTCGTTGATAGCAACGACTTCGACAGTGGGGTCTTTAACTAAGTTGCGAAAGGTCAGGCGACCGATGCGACCGAAGCCGTTAATGGCAATTTTTTTCTTGGCCATGATGATTTTGTATGATGATAAACAAGATGTTGACAAATAAACCGTATTGATCCGGCAAGCCGCGCAAAAGTAGGTTTTTTAGCAAAAATAATCGTAAAATAATAAAAATAACCCGTTTGCCCAACGTTTCGGCACTGGACTGCGTCTTGCAGCAAAGCAGGAAATTTTACCGATAAAATCAGAATTGTGCCTACTTTCGCTCTGAACAAAATACCGGATCAACAATCTATTATATGCGACTATTTCTCCTCCTGCTTTTATTGCCATGCTGTACCCAAACACTTTTTGCCACCCACATTGTCGGCGGGGAAATAACCTATAAATGTCTGGGTGACAACAATTATGCGGTGACTTTAACGGTGTACAGAGATTGTTACAATGGCCAGCCGTGGTTTGACAATCCCGCTTCGCTGGGGGTTTTTGACCAGAATTGGAACCTGGTTGGTGCCTTTAACCTGCTATTGATGCCCGACGATACCATTCCGATTATCCTTAGCAATCCCTGTCTGACTGCGCCGCCCGATGTATGTGTACACCGCACCAGCTACCAGGCAATCATCAATCTGCCTTTTTTAGCCGGCGGTTACACGCTCGTCTACCAGCGCTGCTGCCGCAATAAACTGATCCGCAATATTCCTTTTCCGGAAGATGTGGGCGCCTCGTTCATTGTAAACATGTCGGAAACGACCCTGACACAATGTAACAGCAGCGCGGTTTTCAACAACTGGCCACCCGTCGCGATTTGTGTCAATGAACCGATCGACTTTGACCATGCCGCCACCGATCCGGACGGCGATTCGCTGGTCTATCGCCTCTGTACACCGCTCAATGGAGCCGATGCCATAGCGCCACAGCCGACCCCGCCCAATCCAGGCCCTTATCAGGAAATTACCTGGCTCGATCCGCCGTATAATTTGTTAAATGTACTGGGCGGTCAGGCACTTATGATCAATTCCGCAACCGGTTTTATCACCGGCGTACCCAACAAACTGGGCAATTATGTGGTCGGTGTCTGTGTAGATGAATACCGCGCCGATTCGATTATTTCGACCACCCGGCGGGATTTTCAATACAATGTGGCCGACTGCGGCACGCCGTATGCCGCGTTTTTCACGCCCTCCGTACAATGTGATACGCTGGGTATCAGTATCGACAACCAAAGCCAGTCGGCGGATTCGTATAAGTGGTATTTTGACTGGACGGGCGATAAAACCCAGACTTCCCTTGATTTTTCACCGATGCATACCTATCCGGATACCGGTTACTACACCATTGCTTTAATCGCGCAACCCAACGATCCGTGCCGCGACACTGCCTACCAGACTATTCATGTCACCTTAAGTCCTACCGTGACGGTGACGGCTACGCCGGCGTTTATCACCATTGGCGGCAGTTCGCAATTAACAGCCGTGTATCCGGGTAGCGGACCTTATATGTGGACGCCTCCTGCCACTTTATCCGATTCCAGTATCGCCAATCCGGTAGCGATGCCGCCGGTTACCACTGTATATACCGTGGTAATACCCGACTCGACCGGGGAATGCCCGCTAATAGGTCAGGCGCGGGTGGTTGTGCAGCCCTTTCTGTGTGATGAACCGTACCTGTTTTTCCCCACCGCATTTTCACCGAATGGCGACGGCGAAAATGACTTTCTGAAATTTGAAAGCAATTTCACCGAATCTGTGTACTGGGTGATTTACAACCGCTGGGGAGAGAAGGTATTCGAAGCGAGTACGATCAGCGATAAATGGGATGGTACGCTCCGGGGCGTGGCTCAACCCGTTGAAACCTACGGTTACTACTTGCGGGCCGTCTGTGCGGGCGGGCAATTGATGGAAAAAAAGGGAAATGTGACGCTGCTGCGTTAAAAGGGGGCCTCTCACATCCAGTCCTCCCAATCTTCCAGCGGTTGAATTGGAATAGAGCGTTTTGTTTCGGCGCGCTGCCGCTGGCGTTCAAGCACCAGCCGGGCCAGACCAATATGTGGCGGCTCGGGTGCTGTCGGATGGAGCGCCGGGACGATATATTTTTCCAGCACGTCCAACCGGTACAATAAACTCATCAGGTATTCCGGCCGGGTGGCCAGCATTTCCTCAATCCGATCGGCCAGCAAGGCGAGCAATTCCGCTTCATTGGCCGGCGGCGGGCCAGCTGGCAATTCGAATGGTTCGCGCACCAGCGCGGCGGTCATTTGTAAATCTTCGTCAGGTATCATCCTTACAAAAGTACGTAATTTCGGGGATTTCGAACGTATTATTATTGCGCAAGACGCCATTCTGTCAGCCGGCAAAAACATGGCACAATTCTCGCAAAATGAATAAGCCCTCCCCTCCCCTATTACGACTCATCTTTTTAACTTACTACGATTCTTATGGTCAATTTTCTGGCAAATGAAGGTCCTTCATCCAGTACAGCGGGGATTAAAAATAGTAATTTTGCCCAAGACGCACCTTTACTGGATGCCTATTCTCAAACGGTCACCAGCGTGGCCAGACGGGTGAGCGATGCGGTGGCCCACTTAAAAGTCATCAAAAAACCATCCAATAACCCATCCACTCCGGCCAATCGCCGGGGGCAACCTGACCCATCCGGCACCGGCAGTGGCTTTGTGATTAGCAGCGACGGTTTCTTAGTGACAAATAGTCATGTAGTCAACGGTGCCACTACCATCGAGGCCACCTTACCCGACGGGCGTTCTTTTCTGGCACACATCATCGGCGACGATCCGGCGACTGATATTGCCGTCATTAAAATTGACGGCGATAATTTGTCCACGGTTTCATTCGGCGAAAGTAATAACTTGCAGGTCGGTCAAATCGCCGTTGCGATTGGCAATCCCTACGGTTTTCAATATTCTGTAACCGCAGGGGTAGTCAGCGCCCTGGGTCGCACCTTGCGCAGCCAGAACGGCCGCCTGATCGACGACGTAATCCAGACCGACGCTGCACTCAATCCGGGTAATAGCGGCGGTCCGTTGGTAGATTCGCATGGCAATGTGATCGGGGTCAATACTGCCGTTATCCTGCCGGGGCAGGGCCTGTGTTTTGCGGTTGCCGCCAACCTGGCTAAGTACGTGGTCGGCAAACTAATTCTCGAAGGTCGGGTTCGGCGCGGTTATCTCGGTATCGGCGCACAGGCTGTGCCGCTGCCGGCCAAATGGACGAACACCCTGCAATTGCCGACCAAGGGCGGCCTGCAAATCCAAACCGTAGAACCTGATGGTCCGGCCAATAATGCCGGCTTACGCGTCGGCGACATTATCGTGCAGGTGGAGGGACGTCCACTGGATTCGATTGACAATCTGCACAAAATACTGGACGAAACCACCATCGGACGGATGCTCAGCCTGTGGGTATTGCGCGACGGTGGGTTGAAAAGCGTGACGGTGGTACCGGGGGAATTGAAATAAGAAAATTAGTTGAATTCCAGGACTGTTTGTCTTAGAATATACCCTTTTTCGGCTTTTTCTTCCCAAGGCTTGGTGCTGCAATCGACGGGCGGCGGAGTCTGGTTGCAATATTGCGAATCCAGGATTAGTTGCTCGCGCTGCACCAGGCCAATATTTTTAGCGTACTTGGCCCGCGAAAAACGCCGTTCAATCAGGTTGTTGTCGTCGGCCTCGGTGACCACCAATACCGAGTCAAAGGCAAAAGTACCGACCGCATCGGGCATGTCGATAATATCTACCTCATATTGCCAGTTGGTAAAAGGGCGCATCCGTTCTTCGGCAATTTTAATCTCGCGATCTTTGTCGATCCACCGCGTGCCGTCCCATTCGCTGCGTTTATCCATGGGAAAGATCAGCGATAAAAAACGCAGGTTGTTATCGGTCCGGATGGCCTGCGTGGCGGTACGGGCAGCGGAATTGAGGCTTTTTAATACCCAGGGATCGCCTGGGCTGAAGCGTTCATAACGTTCGATGGTATACAGTAACAAGCCGGCATTATCGCGCAAGGTATCGCCGATTACTTCCCGGACGTACGTACGAGACGAGTCCCGGCGAGTAGCGCCACTTGTATTGTCAAAATCATAGATGATACTATCGACGGAATAGACGATGTATTTGCCGGTTTGCAGGGGAAAATAGGCGTATTGTTCCAGCGCATCGTCGGTGCCGGGCGGAGCAATAATTCGGTCGCCACAGGCCGTCAGGCCAAGTAAAACCAGTAGAAAAACGGGATATAATCGGGCAATCATGGTCGTTTTTTGTTCAAAGATACGGGGGAGTTATGGGTTATGGGTTATTTTTAACTTTGTAAATTGTTTACAACGATTGGTCTATCGATCGATTATGGAAACAATTTAAGGCATTGGACCGCAAATAATGACTTTTACCGATAATGACGTTATAGTACTGCAAAACCGCTGCACTTACTAACCGAACCTTTTACACTATCTATTACATCGCTCAATGAAAAACATCATTATTATCTGCCTGCTGATCAGCACACCGACCGTTTTCACCTTTGCCCAGCGTCCGACCATTACCAACGCCAGTGAAAAATATGTGTTACGCGACCTGTTAGGCGCTCGTTTCCGCCATAACGCCAACGCGTGGATTATGCCTGATACGTGCATGGCCGTGCAGAATATTGCCAGCAATTCCGATGAGGGCGTACCGGTTGCGGTGGACACTATCTTTTTCCGCAAGGTCGGTACAGCGCAGGAAGCCTGGGTATTGTTCCATTTCAGCAATTATGTCTTCAATTTTGCCCGTTTGCAAAAGGCCGGACCACACTGGGAACTGGTGGCGTTGCGGTACAACCTGCATGAAGGCGGACCGGGAGAATATGCGTACGATACATACAATTTTCAGAAAGTAGGCGACAAAACCTTTATCAGCATCAAGGAATCGTGGTACGGCATGGGCGTTATCACGGAAAAATGGGTGTTGTACGACCCATTTTCCTACGCGTTGGTGGGCGATATGGACTGGTCGCGTACCGGAGAACAGGAACAAAACCCGGATCAATACACCGAGTACACGACTGAAAAAACGACCTATTCGCCCCTCAAGGGCAGTCTGCCCGATATTGTATTGACGCAGCAGGTGATACAAAAACTTTCCGGCAGGCCGGCTACGCAAGTCGCCCGCAAACTGTGGTATCGCTACAATCGAACGACGAAACAGTACGAAAAAAAGAAATAAAAAAACCGGAAAAATATTTTTTCCGAGGGAACTAATGGTATCCCCCCTTGTGTTGTGTTAAAATGTCGGCGACCTTTGTCCCTTGACACACTAAACCAAACCACAGTATGGCTACATTAACACTTACCGCCAACGAGATGGTTCGCACCGCCGAACAAACCCGCATTTTTGAGCGCGAATTCTATCCGCTCCTCGATGGGTTATACGGTTTTGCGTATCGTCTGACCAACGACGCGGAGCAAGCCGACGACCTGGTGCAGGAAACCTACTTGAAAGCCTGGCGTTTTATCGGCAGTTACACCGCCGACACCAACGCCAAAGCCTGGTTGTTCCGCATCTGCCGCAATGCCTTTATCAACGAGTACCGCAGCCGTAAAAGCCAGCCGTACAAGGTTGATTATGAAGACATTGTGGTGTATCACAACGAGGATGATCCGGCTACGCCACGCTACTTCGGTCTGCACGAAGAAATGGGCAACAAACTGATGGGCGATGAAGTTACGCGCGCCATCAATGCACTTCGCCCGGCATTCCGAACCGTCGTGCTGCTCGATCTGGAAGATTTCACGTATGAAGAAATCGCCGCTATTGCCGGTATTCCGATCGGTACCGTACGCTCGCGTCTGCACCGCGCCCGCAACATCTTAGCCGACAACCTGCGCTCCTATGCCCGGGAAAACGGATTTGATGCAGCCTCCGACACCGACACTATCAAGTTAGACCAACTTGATTCCGTTGGTGCTTCCTAGAAATTTCAAAAGGGTTTGCCCGGCTTCGGCTGGTGGCAGGCCCTTTTTTTACCATAACCTTCTTCCTTTTATGTACTGTTCACTCAACAATTTTTAACAACCAATTCTTAACTCGTCTATATTTCATGGTGGTCTAACGGAGGCTGTTTTCAGCGCCGTTCCCGCGCAAACCTACAATTCTATGCAATACGCACTTGTAATACACACCTGGCAATCGATACCTTGTTCTGCCCCGGCTGGCACCCCGGCACGACAATATGGATGGCCCGTAGGCAAGAAAAGTAGTAAACGCGGCAGCAAACCCGGCAGCGAAATGGCGACACAAACGTGCACGACAATGAAAAATCCACGCCAGCAAAATGATGTAATTACCAACCCCTCCGCGTTCGACGCTTTTTTCAATCGCACCGCAGACCTCCATATATTTCCCGATCATTATTTTACCGATACGCCTTCTCCTGTCGCGCCAGAACGGCCCTCTCCCGAGGAACAACCCTTCCGCCAGTATATCAAAACCAGGCTTTCGCACCGCCAGGCACCTTCGGATCTCCTCCAGCGAATTCGATGTACCGTCCAACAAGACGATATTTAACGCTTCCTCTCCTTCCCCCCAATCCAGCAAAAACATTCTTCTAAATCGCCGGTGTGTATTCTTTGGAATCGCTCCGGCGATTTTGTTTGATTCCCCTATTTTTAGCGCAAAATACTTTTAACAATGGATGTAATCAAAATAAACGTAAACAAGCAAATGGACGGATACTCATTTAGTATTACACCATCCATTCGCGATTTTATCAAAAAACTTTTTCCTAATGCCCACCCAGCAAACAATATTTTTGTTGGATATGACACAAAAAGCGACTTTGAAATTTATATCGCAAAGCTCGAAAACCATATTTATCCAGCTTTATTAGGTGTTGACAATGAGAGCGATTTAAATCAATTTGATGAAATTCAATTTATTGACACGCAAACAGGAAATATCTTACATAAAGTAACGCCCCGTGACGAAAAAATTTAATCAATATATAGGTAAGGCTGGACATCTACATGTAATGTCTGAGTTTTTAATGCTCGGCTGGAATGTTGCTATTCCTGAGGTCGATATTGGAGATGATATTTTTGTTGTTCAGGACGACAATGGTACATTACGAAGAGTTCAAGTTAAAACATCAACCTCTACAGCCAGGAAAGACAGGTTTAGCGGGCAATTTAGTCTCTCGGTTAAAAATCTTCGCAACATCTCTAACATTTTAGTTCACTATATATTTCTTGTTAGACACAATGATGAATGGTCAAAACCTGCCATAATTAGGCAGGATTATTTACTTGACCATTTTGAAAACAATAAAGTAGGTGCTGAAGCGAAAGGGAATATCACGTTTTATTTTTCTTATGTAAAAGGGACGGTTGAATGTTCTGGACAGAATTTTACAACGTATATCAAAGACTTTACCGATTTTCCCAAAATAGAACACTAAAGGATACAAATGCGAGCGGCGCAACAGGACCCTTCCCCGTTGCGCCGCTCGCATGTAGCATTCGCCCTTCCCTACTTCAAATAACTTTCTGCAAAAAAGTCCCGATAGCCTTCCAGCGTTTTATTTTTCAGGATACGGCGGTAGTTCTCCTGCGTAACCGGGTAAATCTCTTTGGTATAGGTCTTTTTCGTGGTTTCGCCGAGGAAGTCCTTCTGGTCTTTTACCTCGTTGTAGTAGCGCATGGCTTGTTCGCGATTGTCGAATTTACGGATTACCACCATCGGCGTATTGGTATCGGTGCCGAGGAAAATGTTGTTGAGGCGCAATTGCTCCAGTTTGTGAAACTCCCGGTTGTAATCGGAAATAGCCACTTTCACATCGTCGAGCCGCACATCGCCGCTGAAAACGACAATGATGTAGTGCAATTTATCGTCTTCCTTGGTGAATTTATCATCGATCTCTTCGGTTTTCTTTTTCGGATCGTCGGCCGGCACTTCGAAGCCTTTGCAACTCATCAGGCGAGCGATTTCCTTGGCCCGGGTGGCTTCCGCGCTTTCCGGATAGCGGGCAATTACTTCAGACAGGGCTTTACAGTAGGCTTCATTGCCCTGTAAATTGCCGACACACAACGCGCTCAGCAAGAAAAACTTGGGCATCAACGGATTCTGTGAGCCATACTTTTTCGGTGCTTCCTGACAGCGGTCGTAGGCTTCCTGGTATTTGGAACTTTGGAATGTGGTGAAAGTTTCCTTGTAGTAGTTATTGATCTCCCGCTCTTTTTCTTCCGTGGCATTGCGGAAGTTCGGATCGGTGATCGCCCGGGCATACGCACTGTTCGGGTATTTGCCGACCAGTCTGTCCAGATAATACTGGGCGCGCGCTTTATTTTGCAAGTCGGAAAAAGCCAGGTAACAATAATACCAGGTTTCTTTTTCAAACTTGTTGTACTTGGTAGAATCGGAGTAGCGGGTCTGCATGTCTTCCAGGGTGGAAGCAGCGCGTCGGTTATTTTGCAACTTATCGCGGTACAAGGTCCCGAGTTGGTACATCGCCTCGTACGTCGAGAGGTGCAAAACCGACAATTCCGCCTCGCCCTTAGGGATATTCTGGAAAATGTCCTTTAATTCATTGTCGCTCACGCCATCATTTTGGGTACTATCCGCCGCCGCCACCTCATCGCCCGGCACGCCGGTGGACGGGCGACTGCTGCGCCGCCAGTTATCTTCGAGTTTGCGATCCCCCCAAGTCTTATTAAAATCTTTCCGGCCTTTTTTCAGGAAATTGTCATTGTAAAAATAAAAGGACGTGTTACTCTTGGCGCCGGCCACCGGAGCGGGGGCTTTGGTACCTGGACCCGTGGCGGGTGCAGCAGCAGCCTGCTTTTTGGCATCGGCTTCGGCTATTTCCTCCCGTTTCTTTTTGAGTTTTTTAGCAAAATCCTTACGTTGCGCATCGTCCATATTGTAGATCGCCACGATACTGTCGTTGGCGGTGATCGTTTTAATCAAACGGGCGATGTCGGTGAGGTTGGTCGCATAGAGCGTCACGTGTTCGCGGCGTTCGTCGGTCGCCGGCAATACGGTCAGTGTACTGTCGTAGTAATTTTTCGCCTGTACGAAGTCTTCTGCTTCAAAATACAGGTCGGCGAGCGTCAGGTAAGATTCGGCGCGTTGCGCTACGTTGCCTTTGTTGTTATCGAGCGATTTGCGGAGGAAGACGATCGCTTCCTTTTTCTGATTGTCTTTCAGGGCAATCTCCGCCTGCACAAAATAAATCTGATCGCGGTAATCGCTATTTTTATCATCGCGCAGCATTTGTTCAAGGGTTTTATTGGCGGCAGCACTGGCGATGGTGCCGTTTATCCAGCCGGCTTCGGTCTGGCGCAGGCGGGCATTGAATTCCATATCGTACTGCGGACTGCTGCGCAACACCGTTTCGTAAGCAGCATACGCCGCTTCGGCACGTCCGACGCGTTCGTAAAGTTGTGCCAGGATAAAGGAAGGTCTGGCGCGTTTTTTGCGCTTGTCGATCAGCGTAATGGCTTTGGATAACGGCTCAATCGCTTTATCGTATCTCTTCTGCTTGATCCACATATTTGCTTCGGCCATAGCCAGATCAGCGCGGGACTGAGCGGGGAACCATGCGTCTTCTTCCAGTTCGCGGAACAGGAATTCGGCTTCGTCGTATTTCTCCCGGGCGATCAGCGTGCGGCCATACCAGATCATGGCATTCGGGTAGGCAGCGGTACGCTTGATCCCTTTTTTGTAAGGATTATTTCCGGTTACGACCAGTTCGTTATCGTCTTTTTTCGGATCGACCTTGTTGGTTTTTACGTCGGTCGTTGGGGTATCCGGTGCTTTGGTTTTATCGGTTTTTATGCCTTTTTTCTTGTTTTTCTGGGCCTCTTTTTTCTTTTTGGCAGCGGCTTTTTTCTTCTTTTTGGCAATTTTTTTCTTCTGGCGCGGGGATAGTTTTTTCTTCTTGACGCTGTCTTTCTTCTTTTTCACCAGTTTGGTCTTCATCTTTTTCTTCGGATCGTGTTCGTCCTTGATGTAACGGAAGGTCGATTCGGCGGTTTCGTAGTCGCGTTTCATGTACTGCGCCTGCCCGATCATCGTATAACAATCATCGGTAAAGTCGCCGACGCGGTGCAGGGCGATGCCTTTGGACGACTTGGTAATTACATTGTCCAGATCGCCTTTGGCAGACTGCGGATCGGCTACCGTTTCCGGATAGAGATCAAGCAACTGGTTGTAATTATCTTTGTTCTGGGCGGCCAGTTTTTCACTGGTAAGCCGGAACAGTTCATCGGCATTGAACCAATAATTGTATTTGGAAGTAATGTTGTGGTAGCCTTTTTTGAATTTATTGGGCTCGGCACCTTTTTTCTTCTGGGTGACACAGCCGAAGGCCAGTGCCAGGGTCAATAACAGGACAGTTATGTTCCGTAACTTTTTCATGCGGAGAAATAGAAAGCAGTGATTTTTAGCAGAATCCGGTTTTGCAAGTAGGTTTTTTGCAGGCTTTGTAACCGGTTATGTCGCTATTTTTGGCGAAAAGGTTGTCTCAAAAAGCAGTTTTAACAAAAAAAGCAGGTATTAAAATAGATAAAAATCATGCAGGGCGGGTTTATTTGGCCGACCTTTGCAATCCGGAAACAGCGGGGCCGGCAGGTGTGATTGTTGAACGTGCAGACTAGAGACCCTTGATAAACGCGCTGTTGCCGAAGCCCATTTTGCGAGCATGCTTATTTTTTGAAAATGCAAAAGTATTTCGATTTCTTAAAAAAACTCGCCAACTTTTTCCGCCGCAGTACGGATGACGACCGTTCGCTGATGGAAAAATGGCGCGATAAATACCGGCTGGTCATCATGAATGACGACACCTTCGAAGAGGTGACTTCGCTGCGGCTTACGCCGCTGAGTGTATATGCCGGTATTAGTTCGCTAATCGTACTCACCGCATTTCTGGTCTTTGCCCTGATCGTATGGACGCCTTTGAAACGGTACATTCCCGGGTATGGCGACTTTAAACGCGATGCTGAAGTCAGTGAACTCCGCTCCAGCAAACGCAACCTGGAAAAAGAAGTGCAGGCACAGGGCTTGGTTATCAGCACGTTACAAAAAGTATGGAACGGCAATCTGGCCGATATGAGCCAAGAAGCCGCCGAGAAACAGGGTGTCCCCGCCGACTCGCTCAGTAACATACCGGCGGGCGATATCGACCGCATTCCGGAGGATGAACAGCTGCGCACAGCGGTAGCCAAAGGCAATTTCACCGCCGATCCTACGCCGCAAGGAGCCGCCGGTCCAAGCAATACCTTACCTCGGGACGTACCGCTGGAACAACTATTCTTTATGCCTCCGGTGAGTGGCGAAGTGATGTCGCCGTTCGATCTGCAAAAAAGCCATTTCGGACTGGATATCGCCGCGCCGAAAAACACCGCAGTCAAGGCCGCTGCCAACGGAGTAGTAATTAGTGCGGGTTATACCGTAGAAACAGGCTACAGCATCGCTATCCAGCACCCGAACAACGTGGTGACGATGTATAAGCACAATTCGGTACTGCTCAAAAAGGAAGGCAGCGCGGTCAAGGCGGGTGAGGCCATTGCGATCATCGGCAATTCCGGCGAGCAGAGTTCCGGCCCGCACCTGCACTTTGAACTGTGGTATAAAGGACGCGCGGTCGATCCAAGCGATTACATCAACTTCAACTGAACTGCGGTAAATGGACATCACCTTTACCCATAATAACCGGACATTCCGCGCCGATCTGGCGCAATCGGCCGACCTTTCCATCCTATTAAAAGAAGGGCTGGATCAGGTCAATTGTTTTTGGGCACCACCGGTGGAATATTCGTCCGTGAAAGCCGCTGGTTTTGTAGGCAGTATCGCCGAGGGTGGCTTGGTGAATTTTTTCAACATCCGCGTCAATCCGCACGGCAACGGCACGCATACGGAATGCGTCGGCCACATTGCCCGCGAGCGGTACACGCTGGGCCAATGCCTGCAGCAGCACCATTTTGTGGCCAAACTCGTGAGTTTGTACCCGCAGCGCAGCGATGATGGCGATCGCATCATTACCCGCGCCCAGGTAGCGGAGGTGCTGGAAAAAGATGAAGCAACCGCGCTGGTTATCCGGACGTTGCCGAACGACGAACTAAAGTTGCGCACCAATTACAGCGGCACCAACCCACCCTATCTGCACCACGAAGCCGTACAGTATCTGGTGGAATGTGGTATTCAACATCTGCTGCTCGATTTGCCTTCTGTAGATCGCGAAGAGGATGGCGCGCTGTTTCTGGGGCATAAAGCCTTCTGGCAGTATCCGGAGGCCGTGCGTACCTATTGCACGATCACGGAACTGATTTTTGTGCCCAATACGGTAAAAGACGGTTTGTACCTGCTCAATTTACAGACCGCTGCGTTCGATCTGGATGCCAGCCCGTCGCGGCCGGTTATTTTTCCCCTGACGATTGTCGAATGAGCGTCACGTTTTGCGTTCGCCGGTTTTTTTGTGCGGGATTACGCGGCCAACGCCCGACTTTTGTGGACACAATTGCTACACCATGCACACAAGGACTATTTTCAACTGCATCCTGCTTTTATTCGCCCTCGGTTTGGCCGCCTGTGGCGATTCCGAGCCACAAACAACTGCCGGGCCACGGGAAAAAACCACCTTTGCCCCCGACGGCATGGCGGTCTTTCGCAAAAACTGCGTCGCTTGCCACGGCGCAGCCGGCAACCTCGGCCTTAACGGCTCTAAAGACCTGACTATGAGCATTTTGCCCCTGGAGGAGCGCATCAATATTATTACGAATGGCAAGAAAATGATGACACCATTCGGCAAAGTACTGACGCCGGAAGAAATCAGCGCAGTGGCGATTTATACGCGTACTTTAAACCATAGTCTTAATGATTAATGGATAGCGGTTAATGATTAATGTATAATGGTTAATGGATCATCATTGAGCGCTGGCTTTAATCATTAGCCGTTACACATTAATCGTTAACCGCTATCCATTAATCGTTAACCATTATCCATTAACCATTAAAAAAAGATGATTGTAAAGCAAAACGCGCTGGTGCTCGTGACGGGCGGAACTGGATTTCTGGGTTCTTATGTATTGCGGCTCTTGGTACAACAGGGCTACCGGGTACGGGCGCTGCGCCGTGCGAATAGTCCCATGGATCTGGTTCAGGACATAGCCGGCCAGGTGGAATGGGTCGAAGGCGATGTCACCGACATCGTGGCGCTGGAAGACGCCTTTGTTGGGGTGACGCACGTGTGTCACTGCGCCGCGATGGTATCCTTTCATCCGCGCGATGTGCGCCGGATGATGCAGGTCAATGTGGAGGGTACGGCCAATATCGTCAATTTGAGCCTGGAACTGGGGGTGCAAAAACTCATCCACGTCAGCAGTATTGCTGCGATCGGCCGCGCCAAAGAGCGGCCGCAACTGGATGAAACGGCGCATTGGGTGGAAAGTAAGGGCAATAGTCAATATGCCCTGAGCAAATACCTGGGCGAGCAGGAAGCCTGGCGCGGGAATGCGGAAGGATTGCCGGTAGCCATCGTAAACCCGGCGATTGTGCTGGGCAGCGGGTTCTGGGACGTGGGTTCGGCCCGTTTTTTCAAGCAGATCGACGACGGACTCAAATTCTGCCCGGTCGGGCGCTCCGGATTCGTGGATGTGCGGGATGTGGCGCAGTTCATGCTGCTTTTGCTGGAAAACGAGATCGTCGGCGAGCGCTTCATCCTCAACGCCGAAAACATCCCTTTCAAAACCTTTTTTGCACAAATGGCCACAGCTTTAGGTACAAAACCACCGCCGATCAAGGTGACGCCACTGCTGGCGGAGATCGCCTGGCGCGTGGAATGGCTGAAGGAAAAATTCCTGGGCATCGACCCGATCGTGACGAAGGAAAGTGCGCGCAGCAGCGTCTCGTCTTATTTTTACAAAAACGATAAATCGCTGACCCTCAAAGGATTTCAGTACCGGCCGCTGGCGACCACGATTCAGGAAACGGGGGCACAGTACCTGGCTGCCAAAAAGGCCAGGCAGTCGTATGGGGTATTGTCGTTGCCGTGAATGCGGATGTCTGCCAATAAAAAGAAAGTGTCTCACAAGTGAAATTACGCACACGTTCTTGAAATTATATTTTGAAAAAGCCACCAATCCACCGAGTGATTGCGAATCACCCGATGAGTTGGTGGCTTTTTCAAAATATAATTTCGCTTAGCCAGTTGAAACGTTTCTTATGCGACACGTTCTTTGGCAGGCAATCGCAGTACTTATACTGCGGCCACCACTTTGGCGTATTCCAGGTCAATGTGGATTTTTACTTCATCGGCCAGCACAATACCGCCCGCTTCGGTGACTGCATCCCAGGCCAGGCCGAATTCTTTGCGTTTGATTTTACCGGTCACTTCAAAACCGGCTTTGATATTGCCCCACGGGTCTTTAACGATACCGCCGAATTCCACTTGCAGCGTAATCGGTTGCGTCACGTCGCGGATCGTCAAATCGCCGTGCAGGTTGTATTCGTTGCCGCCAGTCGATTGAATGCCAGTTGACTTGAACTGCATGGTCGGGTATTTTTCGCTGGCGAAAAACTCATCCGAACGCAGGTGCCCGTCGCGGTCGCTTACGCCGGTGTCGACCGAAGCGGTATCCACTGTAAATTCGATCGCAGCGGTCGAGAAATCGTCGTCGGTCGTAGTCACCGAGGAAGAGAAGGTTTTAAACTTGCCGCTCGCTGTTGCGATGACCAGGTGACGCACGCGAAATGCGACTTCGGAGTGTGCTGGATCGAGTTGCCAGGTTGTAGTTGCCATATCTTTTAGAATTTAGTTTAGAGAAACGAAAACACGTAAACGGGTCAATCAAAAAATAGTTGTTTCAACACTTAAAATTTAAACATTAATTTATTTCGGCAATACCTTCCAGACATTGGAATAGCCGATGCCATTGCGTGTACGTTGGGTTTTGGTGCTGTTAAAACTCCAAGTGCCGGTGTCGGTTTGTACGTTGGATGGGTCACATTTGGTCGCGCCTTCGTCGTAGGTGTATGTGCCGTCGGTCGCGAACGTCTAGAAATCGTCCTTCGAGCAGGCCGGGTCGGTGGCAAACAGGTCGGTAAACGCCGCGCCGCCCACTACGATAGCCGGGCTAACGGTCAGGGAAGTCAACGTCCATGTACCGCCGGCCAGCATTGCTGGTTTTATGGTGGTCTTGTCTTTTTTGCAGGCCGCGAAAGCCAGGGCACATAGGGCGGTCGGGGAACAGCAAAATGGGCATTATGATGCTTCCTAAACGACGCAACTGCGGAAGCGTAACCGTCGGGTGCGACGAGCATAAATAATAATTGATTCAAAAATAAAAATAATTGGCTTACATTGGCTCAAAATAACATATTTTAACCATGAAATACATACTAGCAGTATTCGCGCTACTTGCCGTCCATAGTTGCCAAGATTCAAAAGTAATGACGTATGAAGAAGGGATGGAAAATTGCAATCGCATCCTTGAAGAAAAAGCGAAAGCACATCCAAATGGATATGTGTATGATGATGCTGACTGCATTATAGGGTATCAAATTCCTGCATTTGAAGGTACTACGCGGGATGGAAAAAAAATTAACCGGGAACAGTTAGTGGGAAAATTGAGTATAATAAATTTCTGGTTTATAACATGTGCTCCATGTGTGGCTGAAATTCCCGGGCTAAATGCAATAACCGAGCAATATGGAACAACTAAAATAAATTATATTGCTATCGGAAGGGATAATAGCCAGGATATAACGGAATTTTTACAAGAGCACCCGTGGAAATTTGAACATATTACGGATGCAAATGACATTATACGGAACCATTTTAAGCTTAGATGGGGGTATCCAACGACTTTTCTACTCAATAAAAAAGCAGAAATCATAGCAACCTTTTTCGGGGGCAATACAGACTCAGCTGCGGTAGAAGAGATACAAAAAAGTTACTGCCCATCATTGATAAAGAATTGCAATAAAGACAATCCAGTATTTCAGGCCAGCATGGCTAACTAGTTACAAATTACATTGTTTTCTATGGGGTGCCTCAAACCAACCCAAATCCCGCCAGAATCGCGTACGCGCGAATACCCACTACTGCGCCTACTACAATCATTGCCAGTAAAATCACAATCACTGAGATAGACAGCGTACCGGGCAGTGTCCACGCGTTTGGTCAGCATACGGCTTACGATGCGTAGTAATACCGCCACGATTAGCAACATGATCCCGACTACGCCTGCAGCGATCAACTCTTGCTGGGCAGGCGTAAATAGACCAATGATACTCAAGCCTATACCAGCCAATCCGGCGATTCCCACACCAGCCGACGCTTTGAGCAGCCAGTGGACCGGCGGAGTGCCAATCACCGCGAGCCATTTGGTCCTTTGGAAAATGAACCAGCCAAAACAACCGATGGATCCGATGAAAAAAGCGGCGACAGCTCGCTCATATGGTCGTCAAAGGCCAGGACAAACGCGGCGATGAAGGATAGGATGCCTCCTGAAACCAGTAGGGTGGCGCGACGCATGGTGTAAAATTTAATGCTTGACGTTTGCTATAAAAAAGACAATTTGAGCGTAATTTGAAGGTGCCCATGATGGTCTTATTAACCATTAAACGACTCATTCACTAACGCATCCATCCCCTACCGCCCTATCATTTGCAAAATTTTCGAAATCAGATTGGCATTGTGCAGGTTTTTGGTGGTTTCATTTTTCGCATCGTCCAGCACGACCTTGCCGCATTCATCGGTCATATGATAGGTAGAAGTGCAAAATCGAGCACTTCGTAGGGCGTTTGGTACTTTTTGCGTCAAGGCAAAAAGTACGAAGCCATACGAATGTTATGATCTTAAGGCTATTCAAATCGTATGGTAAACTTACTACGGTGGTTAGTATCGGGTTGATGGGTAGAAGTGCAAAATTGGGGGTTGCTTTTGAGGTTTGTTACTTTTTGCGCCCAAAAAGTAACCAAAAAGACCTGGCTTTCGAAAAACCCAACCATTTTGCTCACCTCACCGGCGGCGCAAAAAAACTCGCCGCAGCGTTTGTAATGGGCCGTTGGCCCTTGGTGATTCGGTAGTCTCAAACAGTTTTTTGCTTCATCCGCCGCTGATGCAGCAAAATGGGGGTTTTTCTAAGGCCGCAAAACGCCTGCCCAATCGAAAGGGAATAGAATATTCAGGTGTTTTGGGGCAGATTGAGGAGGGCTTCCAAATCTTGGTTTGGGTTAGGGTGCGGCATTATACAAATCTCGGTTTTGCGCGCTTGGAGGCGGATGAAGCAAAACCATGTTTGAGTCCCGACGCAGGAGGGGCGAGTTTGGTTTTGCGCCGCCGTAAAGTGTGGCAAAACCGTTGGATTTGCATACAGCCTTGACTTTTTTGGTACTTTTTGCG